>CAYRPP010000412.1:0-1663 GCA_964426115.1 uncultured Lentisphaerales bacterium
CGCTCGCGGTCGTTGTCAATCGCCGCCAGGTAGCTGCGGACCATCCGGCGGCGGGTCTTGCGTTGTTGATGACGGGACATAATCTTCCATACCTTGTGATGGTCCAGGCATTCGGCGGCGGAGGCGCGGGAACGTCATTTTCCGGCGGGATTGCGTGCCCAGGGCGATGCTTGCTGCACCCGCTTGGCCAGGGCTTCCCGCAGAGCCGAATAGTCCGTCGCCGGCGCTGCCGGCTTGGCGGTCGTGGTAGCGGCTGCCGGCGGGGCTGCTGGTGCTTGTGCGGCGGCTGCACAGGCGGCGTAGCCCTTGATTTCGCTGACCGCCTCGTCATCCTGGTCCTTCTTGCACTTCACCACGATGACCAGCGGAATGTTGTGAAGCTCGACCGAATCCTGCGGCGTCAGGACATTGACGGCGTGACAGATGGCCGAAAGGTCGGCACGGGCGATGCGGACCGCTTCCGGGTTGGTATTTTCAAGGTTCAGCCGGTCCCAGAGCCGGCGGCCGGCGTGTTCCCCTTCGATGATTTCAAACTCCAGCTGCAGATACTGGCCGTTGCCGGACTTGGTGGGCCGCATCCCGGAATCGTTGATGACGGCCACATACCGGCCGGCGGGAATGGGGGTGAAACCGATGCTGGGGGCGACTTCGCTGGCGTTGAAGTTGAGTAGCGACATGCGTGTGTTCTCCTTGTGGGTTAATGGGCGGTGGTTATTGAGGAAGGCGGGATAGAAGTCTTGCCGGGCGTGCCGGCGACGGCTGCTTCACCGGGGCAGCGCAGGTGTTCAAACCAAACCTGCTCCGGCCAGAAGTCGTCGCGGATGACCCGGCAGCGCTCCCCGGCCTCGATGCGGTGGTGGCAGAGGTCGCAGATATGCCGATGGCGGGCGACAATGATTCGTTCAGACATCACGGCCGCCTCCTTCCGCCGCCTTCTGGTAGGCATCCATGAAGGCCGCCCAGGAGAGGGGAATCTCGGCCGGGAGGTTGAAGCGGTTCTTGGCAATGCAGGCGGGACTGCCGACGGTGCGCAGGATGCGCTCGCCGCCATCGGCCCCGATGGGAGTGGCGATGCCGCGCTCCCCGGAGAAGCCGGCGTTCTCCTTCTGGATGCGGAAGCGCCGGGTGGCGAAGAGGACCGCATCGACCCACTCGGTGAGAAGCGACGCCGCGTGCTTGTGGAGCCTGGGTGTGTAGCGGTCGTAGGCGGCGTTTTCGGAGTCCTCGAAGCGCTCGACCTTCGAGTGGGCGATGACGATGGCCAGCATGCCGTGCTGGTTGCGCAGGTCGTCGAGCAGGCTGACCGCCTTGCGCCAGTGGGTCAAGGCATGGGTGTAGCCTCGGCCATAGCCGCCATCGGCCTTTTCGATGTTGCGGACGCCGAACTCGGCGCAGACCTGGTCTCAGATGAGCCGTTCGAGCCAGTCGGCCGAGTCCAGCACGACGGTCTGGAAGTCGTGCGGCTCGTCGCGGAGGGCAACCAGGGCGGTCTGCACGTCGGGGAAGCTCGTGGCCAGTGGGAACTTGGCGCAGTCGATTTCGCCCAGGCCGTCCTCGGTTTGGACGAAGATGGGGTTCGGGGACGAAGCGGCGATGGTGCTGTTGTGAGTAAGGATGAAGTCGTCGGTGACATAGAGAGAGTCCAGGGCATCAATGATGATGC
>CAYRPP010000413.1:0-1648 GCA_964426115.1 uncultured Lentisphaerales bacterium
TGCAGCGCGCCCTGATCCAGTTCATGCTCGACCTGCACACCACGCGCCACGGCTACACCGAGATGCTGCCCCCCTTCGTCGTCAACACCGACTCGATGCGCGGTACCGGTCAGCTCCCCAAGATGGCCGACGACATGTACCACTGCGAGCGCGACGACCTCTGGCTCATCCCCACCGCCGAGGTGCCGGTCACCAACTACTTCCGCGAGGAGATCATTGACCGGCCGCTGCCGGTGGCCCTCACGGCCTACACGCCCTGTTTCCGCCGCGAGGCGGGCTCGGCCGGCAAGGAGACCCGCGGCATCCTGCGCGTCCACCAGTTCGACAAGGTCGAGATGGTGCGTTTCGTCGATCCCGCCGCCTCCTACGACGAGCTGGAGCTGCTCGTCGGGCACGCCGAGGACGTGCTTAAGGCGCTCGGGCTGCACTACCGCGTTATCGAGCTCTGCTCCGGCGACATCAGTTTCGCCGCCGCAAAGTGCTACGACATCGAGCTCTGGGCGCCCGGCCAGAAGGGCTGGCTCGAAGTCTCCTCCTGCAGCAACTTCGAGGATTTCCAGGCGCGCCGTGCCAACATCCGCTTCCGCGACGCCGACGGCAAGCCGCGCTTCGTGCACACGCTGAACGGCTCAGGCGTCGCCCTGCCGCGCCTGATGATCGCCATCATCGAGCAAGGCCAGCAGGCCGACGGTTCGGTGCGCCTGCCGCCGGCCATCGTGCCATACATGCACGGCGTCGACCGCCTGGTGCCGGCCTGAGGCGTCCGACCGTGTTCCGGCGCATCCGCCATGCCTGCGAGTACGGCGCGGCGCGCCTCGGCTTGGCGCTGATGCTGCGCCTCGGGCCGGAAGCCGCCTGCCGGCTCGCGGGTGCCGCGGGTGCGTGCGGCTTTCTGCTGTTGCCGGGGCGCCGGCGCACGGCGGTCGGAAACCTGCTCCGGAGCGGCGTGGTCCGAACGCGCCGCGAGGCGCGTGGCCTCGCGCGCGCCTCGTTCCGCCATCTTGGCCTCGTCGTCGCCGAGTCGTTCTTCGCGCCGCGCCTGCTGGCGTCCGATGCGGGCGCCTCGGCCATAACGCTCGACATGCCCGCAGCCACGCGTCGGCTGCTGGAGTCGCCGGGGCGGGGGATCATCCTTGTCAGCGGGCACCTCGGAAACTGGGAGATCGGTGCGCAGGTGCTGGCGCGCTACAAGCCCCTGACCGGCGTGGCGCGCGCCATGGACAATCCGCGCATTCAGCGGCTCCTCGAGCGCCGCCGCATGCGCGCCGATTTCGAGACCGTGGAGAAGCATCTGGCGCGTCCGATGGATCTCGTGCGCGCGTTGCGGCGCGACCGCATCCTGGCGCTCCTGACCGACCAGCACGCCAGCGCCGGCGGGGTCGTGATCGATTTTTTCGGCCGTCCCGCGGCGACCTATCCCACGCCCGCGGTGCTGCACCGCCTGACCGGCGCGCCGATCCTCTTCGGCGCCGCCTACCGCCGCGGCACGCTGCGCTACCGCTTTGCCCTATCCGAGCCGCTATCCTATGCCGCCACGGACGACCGCGACGCCGACATACTGCGCATAACTCAGGATCTTTCCGCGCGCCTCGAGGCCGCCGTGCGGCAGAGTCCCGGACAATACCTCTGGGCGCACCGGCGCTGGAAG
>CAYRPP010000414.1:0-1645 GCA_964426115.1 uncultured Lentisphaerales bacterium
GCATGCGCGAGAAGGACGACCTGAAGCGCAAGCTGCTCTTCAACGACGCCATCGAAGCCCAGAAGCAGGTTCGCCAGCGCCGCACCAACCAGGTCGACATGGCGCGCAGCGACATCGAGATCGGGCGCATCATGGCGCGCAAGGCGCGCGCCGAGACGGAGTTCGGCAAGACGGCCGCCGCCGAGGAGAGCCGCGGCAAGGCGCTGATCTCCTACCAGGCCTTCATCGACAGCACCGATCCCTCCAACATGGCCCTGGCGCCGCTGGTTGAGACGGCCTACCACGAGAGCACGCCGCTGATGCTGGAACACGGCAAGTGGCTCATGGCCGCCGAGAACTGCGAGAGCTACCTGGCGGCCTTCCAGCGCGGACGATACGTCGGCGAGATGCGCTCCTGGCTGAACCAGGCGCACATCGAGCTGGGATCGAAACCGGGCGGCACGCCGGCCCCAGCTGGAACCGCACCGGCGCCTGCTGGAGCGGCCGCGCCCGCCGCGCCCGCCGCCCCCGCAACACCCGCGGCCCCCGCGACCCCCGCGGAGCCCGCCGCACCCGCGGCACCCCTGAACCCTGAACCCTGACCACTGCCCCCTCGCCCCCTTTCCGAGGACACAACCATGAAACACCACATCCCCGCCCGTCCCTCCCCGCGCCTGCTGCCGTCGCTGCCGTCGCTGCTGGCGGCCCTGCTGCTGCTGGCCGGCGCGGCCGGCGCCCAGATCAACGGCACCATCCAGACCACCGACGGCCGTTCCGTCCAGGGGCAGATCCGCTGGATGGCCGCCAAGAAAATATATATCGTCATGACGGTACGCCCGGGCACGCAGACGACGATCGAGATCCAGTTGCAGCCCGAGCAGGTGGCCAAGATCGACGTGCCTCCGCCGCGCGAGCTGTCCCCCGCCGTCCAGGCCGTGCGCTCCGGCGCCAATGTGGCGGCCGCCATTCCCGTGCTCGAGAAGATCGTCCGCGACTACGTGATGATGCAGTGGGACGAGCCGGCCGCGCGTGCGCTGGCTGAGGCGCAGCTTGCCGTCGGCACGCCGGAAGCGGCGATCAAAGCCTGCGAGATCGTGATCGCCATGAAGCCCGAGGCCGCCTACATGGGCGAGCTGGCCGTCACCTACTGGCAGGCCTTGCTCAAGGCCAACCGTTCTGCTAAACTAGATGGCCTGCTTAAGGACGCCATCGCCAAGGGGGGCCGCGAGGCCTCCGCCGGCGCGCTGGTCATGCGGGGCGACATGCTGATGGAACGCAAGCAGCCGCGCGACGCGCTGAAGGACGGCTACCTGCGAGCCGTCGTGCTCTACGAGGGCGTGCGCGCGGTTCAGCCGGAGGCGCTCTTCAAGGCCGCCAAGGCCTTCGAGGCGCTGCAGCAGAACCCCAACGCGGAGAAAATGCGCACCATCCTCCGGACGAAGTATCCGGGAAGCGAGTGGGCGAAGAGGATCTGAGGACGGCGCCGGCCGTGGGCCGTTGCCAGGTTGCGACAGAGTGACAGGGAACAAGGAAACGAAGGTGGAGACCCGATGAAACAGATGCTTGGATTCGCAGTGGTTTGCGCTGGCCTGCTCCTCGCCCGCCAGGGCGTCGTCCGCGCCCAGGACGAGGCGCCCGCGCCGGTGCCCGACTTCGCGGCGGCCGC
>CAYRPP010000415.1:0-1643 GCA_964426115.1 uncultured Lentisphaerales bacterium
CGCTCGGCGGCTGGATCTGGATGCGCTGGGGCGTCGGCACGCTCTTCGCGTTCTCGGCGCTCATGGCGATCGCCAACTCCTTCTGCGCCATGCAGATTCCACGGACGGCGATACGGCGCCCGGCCTGATCCGCGCGCAAGCGGTCGCAGTGGGCGCGGAGAACGGTTCGCACCTCCGATGATGGATCAGCACCAGTAGCGCGGGATCTATGAGACCACGCCCCCGGAGGAAAACCGGTGGACGCGTGCGGCGACGATTACGCTGCACGGGTCGAGAACGACCGCCGAGGACAGCGGACTCCAGCGTGACGTCTTCCCCCCCCCCTCGGCACGCTTACGCTTGTTTTTACTCCCCCCTTCTCCCCGCCCGCGTTCGACAAAGCTCACGCGACGAAAAAAACTCAGCGACATGCTTGACAAAGTTTACAGACGATGCTATGTTACCATTTCCTACTAGGCAATGTATGGTTTGCCTTCACTGTTCGTGTCTTTGCCCGGGGAGGGGTGCCATGGTGCGTTGTTCCATAGGGATGCGCACGCACCGCGCCGCACGATACCACCTCGCGGTTGCGGTCGCCCTGTCCACAGCGTTGCGGCTGACAGCCGCGGAAGCACCGGTTGACCCCCAGTGGCGACAGGGCGCCGACCTTTTCGCCAAGCGCCACTGGGCCGATGCCGAGAGGGCCTTGCTAGCCTATGCCAAGCGCACCCCCCCCCCCTGCGCTCCGCGCTGACGCGCTGGTCAGGGCCGGCGTATGCCGCCTGATGCTGCGCGATGCCCCCGGCGCCCGCCGCCACTTCGAGAAGGCGGCCTACGACGAGGTCGCGCGGCGCAAATCCCCCGCCGCCGTGGCCGAGGCGTTCGACCGGCTCCACAGGCTGCACCTTGAGGAGGGCTCTCCGGCCGCCCTGCGCGCCCGCGTGCTCGACGACTGCCGCCGGCGGCTTCCGCAATGTGCCGTCCTGCCGAAGATGTATGAACGCGAGGGCGACGCGCTGCTGGCCGCCGGCCGGCACCGCCAGTCGCTCGAGTGCTACGTCTCGGCCGGGCGCGGTCTGTCGCCCGGCGGCACGAACACGCTGCGCCTGCTGCGCGGCTGCCTCTCCGCCAGCCCGCCGCCGCTTGACGAGGCCGGCACCGCGTGCTATGCCGCCGCGGCCGCGGCCAAGCCCGCCTGCGCCGCCGCCCTCTGCACCCTGCTGTCCAGGCGCGGCGAGGGCTGGCTGGCCGAGGATGTCCGGGCGCGGCTGCTGCTGGAGTCCGGCAAGGCCGCCGAGGCCGCCGCCGCGTGGGAAACCATGCTCCGCCGCCGACGCGGTCCGCCCGACCGCATCGCCTTCGCGCGTTGCGAGGCGTTGAGCGCGTGCGAGCCTGAAAAGGGCATCGCGGCCCTGGAGGAGTGGCTGGAGCGCTACCCGGACTCACCGCTGCGCGAGCGCGCCGCCGCCTGCCACGCCCTGCTGCTGGCCAAACATGGTGATCTCGCGGAGGCGGCATTCCGGCTGGAGGCCTTCCTGAAGGAACATCCCGGCAGCCGCTACGCGCCCGAGGCGGACCGGGCGCTGGCCAGTGCCCGCACCGCGTCCAGGCGACTGGAGCAGATCAAGGCGACGCAGGCCGCCAGAGGCGCCGCGCAGGCCCGC
>CAYRPP010000416.1:0-1635 GCA_964426115.1 uncultured Lentisphaerales bacterium
TCGTGCGCGGCCAGGGCGCCTTCATCGGCGACGAGGACGCCCGGCGCGTGGTCGACTTCATCCGCGCCCAGAGCAAGCCCGTCTACATCCAGGAGGTCCAGGAGCGCTTGGCGTCCGGCGAGGACGAGGACGAGGACGAGGGCGGCGAGACGCCGGACGCGGCCGGCGCCGGCGGCGCCGCGGCGGAAGACGACCCCGGCGACGAGCTCTACGAGCAGGCGCTCGACCTCGTGCGCCGCACGCGGCGCGCCTCGACCTCCTCGCTGCAGCGCGCCTTCCGCATCGGCTACACCCGCGCCGCGCGCCTGATGGACATCATGGAGGCCCGCGGCATCGTCGGGCCGCCGCGAGGCTCCGACCCGCGCGAGATCCTGATCGATTTCGACGGCGAAATTCCCAGTCATGGCGAGGCCGGCAGCGTCAGTCCGGACGCCTGCGAACCGGGCGAGGCTGGCGACGAGGCGCCCGGTCCAGGAACCCCGTCATCCGTAAAAAAGGCGGTGTGAGATGGCACTAGGAATGATTCTACGCGAGGCCCGCGAGCAGCAGGGTTTCTCCACGGCGCAGGTTGCCGAGGCCACCCACATGATGCTCCAGATGGTGGAAGAGATCGAGCGCGAGGACTTCCACCGCATCGCCGCGCCGATCTACGGGCGTGGCTTCGTCAAGCTCTACGCCGAGTTCCTGAACATCGACGCTGAACCCCTCGTCAAGGAGTTCAACGATATCTTCTCCGGCTCCCGCCGCCCCGTGGTCGCCACGCGCGCCGTGAAGAGCGCCGCCCCGGCACCCGCCGCCGTGGCACCCGCCACCCCGGCCGCAGTCGCCGCAGTCGCCGCGAGCACCGCGGCAGCCACGGTCTCCGCAGGCACCGGTGGTGCCGGGGGTACCGCGGTCTCCACCGCGGACGAACTCGACGATCTCTTCGGTCCCCGCCCCGCCGCCCCCACCGCCCCCGTCGCGCCGGAACGGCACATACCCAAGCGTTCCGCGGTGACCGCTCAGCGTTCAGCGACTCTGCCTTTCGCCTCCCGCCTTCCGCCTCCCGATTCGCCAGCCACCACTCGCCGCCCACCACTCGCCACGCGCTTCTCGCCCCTTCGTGCCCTTCGGGCCCTTTGTGGTAAAAAGCGCGTTGAGCGTTCCGCGTTGAGCGTTGAGCGTTCCGCCTTTCTCCCCCGCACCCTGCGGCGACTGGACGACGCGCTCCCCAACGGATGGCGCTCCGGCCCCGCGCTGGCGGGCGCCGCCGCCGGCCTGCTGGTCATCGGCGTCATCGTCGTTGTCGCCCTTTCGTCCTCGTCCTCGTCCTCGATTCGACAAAGCTCGCGACAAGGTCTGGATGGACTCCCGGCTTCCGACGCCCCGGACACTCTCGTCATCAACACGATCCTGCCGCCGCCGGAGCCCTATGTCGACTGAAGCGCCGCTCTCCGTCGGCCTCGTTAGCCTCGGCTGCGCCAAGAACCTCGTCGACACGCAGATCATGTCGGGCGTGCTGGTCACCGAAGGGTTGACCCTCGCGCACGACGCCGACCACGCCGACGTGGTGCTGATCAACACCTGCGCCTTCATCGCCGCCGCCCGCGAGGAGGCCTGCGCCATCATCGCCGAGATGTGCGCGCACAAGGCGCG
>CAYRPP010000417.1:0-1614 GCA_964426115.1 uncultured Lentisphaerales bacterium
TCGACCCGCGCCTCGACCTGGTGCGCCAGCTCATCGAGTACAAGAAGTTCAAGGATGCCGCCGCGCGCCTCATGGCGCGCGAGGCGCTGCAGGCCGAGCGCTTCGGCTTCGGCGGCGCCGCGGCGCATGCCGACGCCGCGGACGACGAGCTGGAGGAACGCGCCCTAGGCGATGTCGGGCTCTTCGACCTGCTGACCGCCTTCCAGGAGGTGCTCGCGCGCGCGCCGATGGAGCCGCTGGGGCACCTCGAGCCGATCCGCTGGAGCGTGCCCGACAAGATGGAGGCGATCCTCGGTTCGGTCCGGCGCGGCGAGTCGCTGGCCTTCTCGCGCCTCTTCCACCCCGCGTCGCAGCGCGGCGAGGTGATCGTGACCTTCCTCGCCCTGCTCGAGCTGCTCCGCCTGCGCCAGGTGGCCATCCGCCAGCACGCCCCCTTTACCGAGATCATCATCACCACGCTGCCCGGCGACCTGCCGGCCGAGGCTCTCGCGCCGCCCGTGATCGGAGGTGGAACCCATGACGAATCCTGAAGCCGCTCCCGATCTCGGCGCATCCAGCCTGCGCCAGGTCATCGGCGCGCTGGTCTTCAGCGCCGAGGCGCCGCTGCCCGTCGAGTCGATCCGCAAGTGCCTGCGCGAGCACGGCGCCGGGGACGGCGGCGCCGCCGCGCCGTTCGCGGACCTGCCGCCGCGCGACATCCGCGACGCCCTCGAGGACATCGCGCGCGACCTCGACCGCCTCGATCTCGGCATCGAGCTGCGTGAGGTGGCCGGCGGGTTCCGTTTCCAGACGCAGCCGGGATGTGGCCGTTGGGTGCGCGCGCTGCTCAAGCGCGAGCGCCCCAGCCGCCTTTCGCGCTCCGCGCTGGAGACGCTGGCGATCATCGCCTACCGCCAGCCGATCGCCAAGTCCGAGCTGGAGGGCATCCGCGGCGTCACAGTCGACCACATCGTCAAGGCGCTCATGGAGATGCACCTCGTACGCATCATCGGCCGCAGCGACCTGCCGGGACGCCCCTTCCTCTACGGCACGACCCCCGGCTTCCTGGAGCATTTCGGCCTGAAGAGCCTCGACGAGCTCAACGAGCTCGACCCCACCCTGCAGCGCAACAAGCATTCCGCCCAACCCCGCAAATCGCGCGCCAAACTGACGCCCGCTGCGGAGGAGGAGGCGGCAGCAGCGGCGACGACGGAAGGCGCTCCGGCGGCAGCGGCGGAGACCCCGGCGGCGCCGGCCGCCGCGGAGCAGCCGGACGACGGGGCAGCCGCGCCCGTGTCCAGCGCCGCCGCCGAAGAGCTGGCCACGCTGGCCGGTCCGGAGGGCGAGGAGGCGCTCAAGGCCGCCCAGGCCGTCGACCCCGTCTTCGATCCGCCCCCCGCCGGCGAAGACCACGGCGCGTGATTGCCCGCCGCCCCGCTTCCGGGCGCTAAACCCCGGCGGCCAGCCCGAGCAACCGGGCGGCGTTGCCGCCCATCAGCGCCTGCATGCGGTCGGCCGGCAACTGCAGCGCCTCGAGGCGCGCCAGTTGCTCGTCGTGACGGGTCCAGGGCCAGTCGCTGCCGAAGTAGAGCCGGTCGGCCGGGTGGCGCATGAAAAGCTCGCGGGCACGGCCGG
>CAYRPP010000418.1:0-1611 GCA_964426115.1 uncultured Lentisphaerales bacterium
TAGCGAATACAACGATGCAGAAAATATTAGCAACGCCACTCTGTCTCTCTACTGGTACTATCCCGATGGAATTGAAAGGCCAGAGGACACAATCGTAGAAGTATACAGACCAGCTGCAGCTTGGAACCCTGAAAATGTAACCTGGAACACCAGGGACAATGGGGTGCTCTGGACACAGCCCGGAGGAGACTGGTTTGACATGAATAACGTCTCTCAGGGAGATGCGCCATATGCCACAATAACTATTAAGGGCAGTGATATACCGGATAACAGGTACTACGAGCTGAACGTAACAGACCTCGTAAAAGAGTATGTCAGCGGCGAATACGAAAACACAGGGTTCCTTATAAAAACTCGTGCTGAGAATGCAGACTATGTAGCATTCTACAGCAGTGAAATTGATGATGAAAACCAGCGCCCAATGCTGGCCATAGAAGAAAAAATATAATCTGGCACCCTTAATTGAAAGAGACAACTTGAAAAATCCGGTGTTTGTGAGATTATAAAAATCTCCTTCTCGGATCTTTCAGTTCCTCTTCTCTGCTTTTTATAGAAAACTTCAGAACAAATACAGACCATTTTGAGTATATTAGCTTATTTTAGAATGGAGAAATAGTTTAACAGTGAATATTTTCAAAAGTGCCCGTATATTACTGTTTCAATCCTGAACCTGCAGCCATAAATAAAATTATTTCCAGATAGAATTCTGTCGACAAAAAGATTCGGAACCTTGCGGCTGTCCAGACTATATTGCTCCGGAACAAACAGAACAATTTTACTCACACAAGCTATTTGTATACTGCGGCAATCAATGATTATTATCATTATTTAATAGCCTGCATGTATTTAAGAAAAAAACAGAAATGTGGAATTAATCATTTTGGATTGTTATAAAGATTAAGCCTCTGAGATCATTGACAACTTCACGCTTCTTGAAGACCTCCATAACAGTTCTGTTCTTGCATTAATAAACTTTTTTCGAGATTGGAGGGTTATATCTCAGGACACAGGGATGAAAAATGAGTGGGAAAGATCTGGCAAATATATGGAAAAACAGGAAAAAAATGGGAGTTTGCATTACAGTCTTTATACTTCTGGTTGTGACGACTACAACAGCCCTTTCCATAACGCTACCGGAAGAAACTGTTTACGTGGCTGGAGATGGGAGAGGTAACTATAACTGTAACGGAACTGACGACCAGATAGAGATCAATGAAGCCCTCGCATACGTAGCAGAAAACCCTGAGTTTACAACAGTCCACTTGAAAGGTCCAAACACATACGTTATCTCGGACAGCATTTTGATAGGAAGCAATGTAACCTTTCAGGGGGATTCTACAGCTGTAATAAAACTCAAAGACAGAGCAGATTGGCCGTCCTTGAAGCCTCTCATTACCCAGAGAGATTTTTCGGAACAGAATATTACCATAAGAGGTTTCGAAATTGACGGGAATCATGATGGGAATGAGGAAAAAAATAAAGGTGAAGGATATTATAACCTGATCTATCTCAATAACACAACAAATATTCAGGTTCATGACATGTATATGCACGACGGTCATGGAGATGGATTGAAAGTTGAAAATAGTTCCAATATCCAGTTCTACAATA
>CAYRPP010000419.1:0-1599 GCA_964426115.1 uncultured Lentisphaerales bacterium
CCTCCAGGCATTTCGCCAGATTAGCCTGCCGCTGGGTGTGCTGGCGGGCATCTTCGTGCTGCGCGAGAGGCCGGGGGCGCCGCGGATGACCGGGATCGTCCTGGTGCTGGCGGGCCTCGTCCTGGTTGCGCTGGGGTAGGCCGCGGCCCCACAATCCCTTGCTTGCCTCCCGCTTCCGCTCCGTCTACTATCATTACGATTCATGGTGATAGCCGGGAACAGCTCAATCACTTGTTCGACAACAAAATGAAATGAAACCTGGCGGGTTCGCCTTCCGGTTAGGCGTAACGTCTGCACCATTCTCCCTGCGCCCCGTAGCGCCAGCGACGCAAGCGCCCGCCCGCCCACATCCCTCCGTCCAGCCCCCTCCAGCCGCCTCCCCGTCCGGCCCCCGTCTCTCCTTCGCGTCCTTCGTGGTGACACGCCTCCCCACCAACCATCAACCATCAACCACCAACCAAGAACCAAGGACCACGGACCAGTTTGCCCCCCCCCCCGCGCCTGCTCGACAGGGCGCCGTAAATCGCGTATGCTGCGGCATCATTTTCGATGGGAAAAACATGGAATTTTACACAGAACCGGCCCGCGATGTGCCCGTTGTCGACGAGGTCGAAGTGCTTGTTGTCGGTGCCGGCCCGGCGGGTTGCGGTGCGGCCCTGGCCGCGGCGCGGCAGGGCGCCAAAACCCTGCTGGTCGAGCAGTTCAACTGCGTCGGCGGGATGGCCACGAGCGGCCTGATGTCCAATTTCAGCGGTTCGCCACAGTCGCCCTTTGTCCGCGAGCTGCTTGATGCCATGGAGCAGCACGCCCCGGGCTGCGCCGTGGACGGGTGCCGGCCCAATGGCCGCGCCATCCGCCACGAAGCGCTTAAGTCGGTGCTGCTGCGGAAGCTGGTCGAGGCCGGTGTCGGTCTCCGCCTCTACACGTTCGCCTGCGGCGCGATCATGGAGGGTACGCGGATCAAAGGAATCGTCTGCGAAAGCAAGACAGGACGCCAGGCCATCCTGGCCCGGGTCGTGATCGATTGCACCGGCGATGGCGACATCGCGGCGCGCGCGGGCGCCGCGTTTCAGCGCGGCCGCGAGGAGGACCAGGTCTGCCAGCCGGTGACGCTGATGTTCCGCGTCGGCGGAGTGGACTACGCGCGCGCCGTCTTTCCGCCCAGCTTTGAATCGTACGTGCAGATCCCGAAGGGCGAGATCCAGGCCCTCGGCAAGTCGCATCTGCCCTTTCCGGCCGGCCATGTGCTGCTATACCGCACGGCGCTGCCCGGCGAAGTCTGCGTCAACATGACCAACGTCATCGGCATCGACGGCACGCGTGCCGAGGATCTGACCCGCGCCGAACTCGTCTGCCGCGAGCAGATGGACGCCATCGTCCTCTTCCTGCGCGACTTCGTGCCGGGCTACGAGAACTGCTTTCTCGTCGCTTCGGCGCAGGGAGTCGGCGTGCGCGAGACGCGCCACTTCAAGGGCTGCCGCACGATCACGGCCGAGGACATCCTCGATGCCCGCGTCTTCGACGACTGGATCGCCGCGCGCAATGCCTTCAACTTCGACATCCACAACACCAAGGGCCATGGCCTGGACGCCAACGGCG
>CAYRPP010000420.1:0-1582 GCA_964426115.1 uncultured Lentisphaerales bacterium
AGGCTCGCCATCCACCCTCCCCGGCGATAGCGCGCCCGGGACGCCTGTCCAACGGTATCGATCATAAATTCCATTCGCGTGATGATCCCGGAAAGGATACCAGATTCCGGCTGTTCCCGGTATCAGACTGCAGTTAGGGTCGAACACGTGGGCGAAACCGCATCCGTCGAAATCACGTAGACTGCAACCTGCAACATCCGGCTAAGAAAAGTTTTGCGTTTTGCCTTTTTACATTTTTTTACATTTTCTTTTGCAGTTGGTTGACAGTTCCGCCCCAAAAGACTAAACTTGCAACATACACGCAATAGGGTCTCTCTCGCGTGAGGGGGACTTTTAACAACTAACCGGAGTTCACCATGAAGTACGCAGACATTGCCAAGGCGGCGCTAGTGCTCGCCCTTGGCATGATGACGAGTGCGGTACTGGCCTATTCGGAGGCATTCGAGAACATAAGTACCGAGACGAACCTGCTGGAAGCGGCCGGCGTGACCGGCTGGACGGGCGGCGCCGACGACATCTCTACGGTCGTTGCCGGCAAGCCGGACGAGCTGGCGATCGGCTATCCCCTGCCTGCGGCGACCCACAACAAGGTGCTGCAGCTCAACACCGAGGGTGGCACCCTGACCAACACGCTGAGTTCCGCGGCCAGTTTCGAGTTCCAGAACGTCTATGTCGATTCGATGGTCAAGTTCGTCCCCAGCGAGGATCTGGCCTCCTTCGACGACTTAGGCATAAAAGTGGCCCTCTACGCGTACATCAGCGAGGATGGGGAGAACGTTTCCACGAACCTGGCGGTCTATCATGGCGCCTACAATAAAACGATCTCTCCTTCGTACTGGTTGACTAATACGGTCACTGCTTTGCCAATCAACACGGCAGACTGGTATCGTTTGTCGATAGTGTTGGCCAATGGCTCGGGCGACACCACGCTCCAGGCATTCAAGGTCTTCATTAATGGTGTTCCGATCACCAATACCGCCGCCTACAAGGATGACTGGTCCGATGTCGTAAACGAGTCGCCCGGAACGCCTAATGAGGGTCCGTGGTTCCTGTCTGCCGCCTGGGCGAACACCGAAGCTCCAAAGAAGGTCGAGACCCTCCAGTTCAAGGGAACGGGCTTCGTCGACGACCTGGTCGTCGGCACGGGCGATCCCTTCACGCAGGGCGAGCCGCCGGCTGCTCCGTTCGGAATCACCCAGGATATCGGTGACCACGGCGGCGCGAACGACGAGTCGGCGCTCATCGTGGTCCAGGCCGGATCGAGCACGACCCTGGTCTACACCGCCGACGAGTTCTACCGCATCGCGACCCTGACCACGAACGGCACGGCCATCGGCGCCGCCGCCGACGCCGAGGCTTATGAGCTCGTCCTCTCCGCGACCAACGATGTCGCGGTGACGTTCGCCGCGATCAACTCGCTCTCGGATGCGACGATCACCTGGTTCACCGGCAACGGCTGGGGCGAGGGCGATGTCGTTCCGGGCCTCGACTACGCGAACCTCGAGATGCTGAACGTCGCGGCGACCAATGCGGCCGCCGGCGGGACGATCACCATCGAGGCCATCGAGGTCGTGGGCGACGA
>CAYRPP010000421.1:0-1573 GCA_964426115.1 uncultured Lentisphaerales bacterium
CAAGATCCGGGCCCGCGTGGCAACTATCGATCCCAGCGTGCCGGTGCTGAAGATCCTGATGAACGCGACCCACACCCATGCCGCCCCGACGACCTATGGCGGGCGTCCCGACTGGAAGGCCGGTTCCTCCACGGCCTCCGCCGAGGAGGTGCCCCACGACGGCGTCGAGATCGCCTCCGCCGGCGAATACCAGGACTTTTTTGCCGGCCAGGCGGCCGAGGCGGTCGTCGAGGCCTGGACGCGGCGCGCGCCCGGCGGCATCGCCTACGGCTACGGCTTTGCGGTCGTCGCCCACAGCCGGCGCGTGGTCTACTTCGACGACGTCTCGAAACGGCCCGGCGCCACCATCAACTCGACCCACGGCGTCAACGGGCACGCCCGGATGTACGGCGACACGCGCGATCCGATGTTCAGCCACTACGAGGCGGGCACGGATCCATTCGTCAACCTGCTCTTCACCTTCAACGCGCGGGGCAAGCTGACCGGGGCGATCGTCAACGTGCCGTGCCCGTCGCAGAACTCGGAGCACGAGCGGCGCCTATCGGCCTCCTACTGGCACGAGGCGCGCGAGGCCATCCGCGCGCGGCACGGCGACATCTTCATCCTGCCGCAGTGCGCCGCGGGGGGCGACCTCTCGCCGCGCATCCTGCACTACCAGAAGGCGGAGGCGCGGCGCTTCGCGCTCAAGTACGGCGGGAACAATCCCCAGCAGGTGGCCGAGTACGAGCGGCGGCTGGACATCGGCGAACGCATCGCCGCGGCCTTCACCGAGGTCCTGGGCTGGGCGCGCAAGGACATCCGCAAGGCGCTGCCGCTGCAGCACGCGGTCGAGACCGTCCACCTCTCCAAGCGCCTGATCTCGGACGAGGAGTATGCCCGGGCGAAGGAGGAACTGGCCCGGCTCGAGCGGGAGCCTTTCAAGACCGATGGCGACCCGGTCGCGCGGCTCGACCACAACTCCACACTGGTGGCCGGCCGCAGCCGCTACCGCCGGATCCTGGCCCGCTACGAGCGGCAGGTGCAGGAGCCCAAGCTGCCCATGGAGCTGCACGTCCTGCGCCTGGGCGACATCGCCTTCGCCTCCAACCGCTTCGAGCTCTACATGGACTACATGCATCGCATCCAGGCGCGCAGCCCCTTCGTCCAGACGTTCGTCGTCCAGCTCGCGGGCACGCCCGGCGAAGGCGGCGGCACCTACCTCGCGACCGAGCGCGGCGTCTGGGGCCGGGGCTACAGCGCCAGCATCTACTGCAACGAGGTCTCGCCGCAGGGCGGACAGGAACTCGTCGAGGAGACGCTGAGCCAGCTCAACCGCCTGGCGCAGACGCCGGCCAACTGATTTACGCCTTAATCCACGGGAAGCCGTGAATTAAACGCTCAATCTTGACTACTGGAGGGCGCGGTTCCACCCGCGCCGCCGTTTATTTTTCTGAATCCACTCTAACCACAGGAACCTGACATGCAGACCAAAAAGAACGACATCCCGCACCGCCTTAAGATCGGCTGGGCCTCGCGCGACATCTCGACCAACCAGCCGGTCGACATCCCCGGCCAGTTCCACATCCGCGTCTCC
>CAYRPP010000422.1:0-1572 GCA_964426115.1 uncultured Lentisphaerales bacterium
CCGATCACCGGCGAGTCGATGCCCGTGACGAAGCGGCCCGGCGACACGGTGTATGCCGGCACGATCAACCAGGACGGCGCGATCGAGTTCCGGACGACACGTCCGGCGAACGACACGACGCTGGCCCGGATTGTCCACATGGTCGAGCGCGCGCGCTCCCGCCGGGCACGCAGCGAGCAGTGGGTGGACCGGTTTGCCGCCTACTACACCCCCATCATGCTGCTCGCGTCCGTGGCCCTCGCGACGTCTCCGCCGCTGCTGTCCGCCGCGTCCTGGGTGGCCGGAATCTACCGCGGGCTGGTCTTCCTGGTGATTGCCTGTCCCTGCGCGCTGGTCATCTCCACGCCGGTGGGCATCGTCTCGGCGCTGACCGCCGCGGCACGGGCCGGCGTGCTTGTCAAGGGGGGCCTCTACCTCGAGGCCGCGGGGCGTCTGAAGGTCTTGGCGGTGGACAAGACGGGGACGCTGACGCGTGGCCGACCGGACGTGCAGCGGATCGTCGCGCTCAACGGACATACGGTGCAGGAAGTGCTGGAGCGCGCCGCGGCTCTGGAGTCCAGCAGCGAGCATCCCCTGGCGCGGGCGATTGCCCGCAAGGCGCGCGAGTACGGCCTGCGGCCGCCGCGGGTTTCGGGCTTCCGCTCCATGCCGGGCAAGGGCATCGAGGCGCTGCTGGACGGGCGCGCGTTCTGGATCGGCAGCCATCGCTTCATGCACGAGAAGGGGCAGGAGACGGAAGATGTCCACGCGCATGCGTTGAAGCTGGAGGACGCCGGCCACACGGTGGTCGCCCTGGGCAACGAAACGCATGTCTGCGGCCTGATCAGCATCGCCGACGGCCTGCGCAGCGGCGTGCGGCCGGCCCTGGACGCCATCCGGCGGGCCGGCGTGGAACGGGTGGTGATGCTCACTGGCGACAACGAGGGAACCGCGCGCGCCATCGCGGCGGAAGCCGGCATCGACGAGTTCCGCTGCGAGCTGCTGCCCGAGGACAAGGTCGCGGCCGTCGGCCGGCTTGTGCGCGACCACAAGCACGTGGCCATGGTCGGCGACGGCATCAACGACGCCCCGGCCATGGCGGCGGCCACGTTCGGCATCGCCATGGGCGCGATGGGGACGGATGCGGCGCTGGAGACGGCCGATGTGGCGCTCATGAACGACGACCTTGCCCGGCTGCCGTGGCTGATCCGGCATTCGCGGCAAACGCTGCGCATCGTCAAGCAGAACATCGCCTTTGCCCTCGGGCTCAAGGCCGTGTTCATCGTCCTGACGCTGGCTGGCAGGGCCTCGCTCTGGATGGCCATCGCCGCCGACACCGGCGCCACCCTGCTCGTGGTCTTCAACAGCCTGAGGCTGCTGGCGCCTACGCCTTGGCGGCCTTGCAGCCGGGGCAGGCGCGGCCGCAGGTGACATCCTCGCCGTTCCAGCAGTAGGTACAGAGCTGGTCGCGCGGCAGGCCGATGGCCTCGACCATGTCCTCCAGCCGCTGGTAGTGCAGTGTGGTAAGCCCGAGACGGCTGCGGATGCGGTCTACCATGGCCCGGTAGCGGTCCGAGTCGGGATCGCAGAAGT
>CAYRPP010000423.1:0-1568 GCA_964426115.1 uncultured Lentisphaerales bacterium
CGCATCTGGGCGTCGGCATAGAGGCGCGCCGCCTGGTCGCGGTTGCCGCCGACGCGCTCGACGTCGCCCATACGCAGCACCGCGCGCTGGATCTCGTCCTGGCTGTTGGCCCGCTCGCGCATCCGCAGCGCCGCCTGGCGTGCGGCCTCGACATCGCCCTGGTCGTACAGCAGACAGGCGATGCGCTCCTCGATCCAGCGGAACTGGCGCGCGCGGTCGCGCTCGGCGCTTTCAAGACGGTCGATCCAGTCCCGCTGCCGCGCGGTGTCGCCCAGCAGGCGGAGGGTCTCGGCAAAACGGTCCTCGATGGGATGTCGCGTCTCTGGCGGCAACCGCTGCACGGTCTTCCAGCCGCGGCCGAAGATCTCGGTCAGCACGGGGCCGCCCTTATAGGGCTCCAGCACCGCCGCGAGGGTCGACCAGAGATCGCCGCTCCAGGCGGCGCAGGGATCCGCGGTTCCCGGGACGGCGCGCACCCGGTCGAGGAAGGCCTCGCGGTAAAGAAGCCGGTCGGCGGGTCGATTCAGCGCCTGGGCGCGGGGCGTGGTGAACGAGGCGAAGCGGAAGGTCTGGCTGACGCTCCCGGCGGGCGTCGTCACGGTGAGCACGGCCGTCTGCCGCGCGGCGGGATCGCCCGAGACGAGCCAGACGCAGCGGTCGGCATTCGTTACCAAGGCGCCGTCGCCGAACTGCCAGGCGATTGCGGCGCCGTCGCCGGTCTGGACGCCGCGGCAGACGAGACGGTGGCGATGGATGGGTTGGCTGCCGGTCCAGAGGTAGCCTTCGGCCTGGAGATGGCCCTCGACCCAGCCGGCGATGCGGCCGTTGGCATAGACCATGCGCTGCGCATCGGCGCGCCCCGTGCGTCCCCAGGCATTTCCTTCCATGAAGGCCGGCAGCGCGCCGGGCTTGTCGCGTCCGCGCCGCCAGACCAGGCACATCTCCTGATCCCCGTCGACCTCGAAATGGAAATAGTCTATGCGGTGCCAGCCGGGATCCAGCGCGACCTCCTTGCCGAACTGCCCCTTGGCACCTTCCCGCCGCGTGTGGCGTCCGGGCCAGGCGACGAGCATCGTGCCGTCGAGATGCACCTCGGATCCCTCGTCGGAGATCGTCGCCAGGTAGAGCGTCTCGCGGGCATCGAGCTTGAACCAGCCGGTGAACCACGAGGAGAAGTGGTCATCAGATCCGAAGGGATTCCAGCGGATGCCGATACGTTCGACCGGCGCGCCGAAGGCCTCGCGTGCGGGGGGCCACTCGGCGGCCATCCGCCGTGCATTATCGAGGGAGGCGTTGCCGGAGCGCGTGAAGGCGAAGAGACTCGGCTTGAGCGTCGAGCGCGCGAGCTTGGCGGGCGGTCCGCTGCCGGCGCGTAGGTAGACCGCGATGGAGTCCCCGGTCTCGGGTGGGCGGAACACGATGCCCATCGCGTCGGCCGGCGTGTGCCAGAGCAGCAGACTCTCAAGCGGACGCCCGCCGGCATCGCGGACCTCGACGACCGGCTGCGTCGGCAGCAGACCACCGTCGGGTATTTGGAGGTAAATGCCGAGGTCGGCCTCGGCGGGGCG
>CAYRPP010000424.1:0-1552 GCA_964426115.1 uncultured Lentisphaerales bacterium
GATCGCCGTCCCCTGACCGTCCCCATGGCCTCCGCCTCCCCCCCGCGCCGCCTCCCGCCCGACGCCACGCTCCTCCCGCTGGCGGACGGGGCGCTGCTGGTCTCGCGCGCACATGCGGTCTTCTGCCGCATCCCGGCGCCGGATATCGCCGCCGCGCGCGCGGCGCTGGCCGATCCCAAGGACGTCGCGAGGCTGCCGGACGGGCTGCAAGCCGAGCTGGAGCGCCATGCCTGCTTCGGTCCGCCGCGGCCCGCACCGGAGGCGCCGCCGACGGTCCAGCTCCAGCTTACCAACGCCTGCAACCTCGGCTGCGCCTACTGCTGCACCAACTCGGGCCCGGCGCGCGCCCGCGAGGTGACCTATAAGCAGATGGTCGACGTGGTGCGGCAGATCCCCGCCGCCGTCGGCCCGCACGCCAGCGTGGCCTTTCTCGGCGGCGAGCCGCTGCTCGTGCCGTGGATGTTTGACCTTGCCGAGGCCGTGCTCGCCGAGGGACTGCCGCTGACCGTCTTCACCAACGGCATCCCGCTGGCCGACGAGGAGCGGGCGCGGCGCATGGCCGCGCTCATGGTGCGCGGCGTCCGCGTGCGCATCAGCCTCGCGGGGCCCGCCGCCGCCGCGTGCGACGCCCTCTCCGGCGCCCCGCGCTTCGAGCCGGCCATGGAGGCTGTCCGTCAGCTCGCGCGCTTCGGCGCGGTTCCGTCCCTCGACCTGATGCTCGTTCCGCAGCAGCTCGACGCCATCGTGGCCGGGCTGCCGGACCTGCGGCGCCGCCTGCCGCCCGGCACGCCGCTCAGCCTCGGCGTGCTCTACCACAGCGGCCGCGAAACCGGCGCCCACCTCTTCCCAAGCCGCCGCGCGCTCGATGCCGCGCTCGACCGCGTCGCCTTCGAGGCCGGCGAGCGCGTCCCGGCCGCCGCCCCCGCACCCGTCATGGACCGGCGCGACGGCTGCTCGTGCGCGCTGGGGCGGCACGTGCACGTGCGCAGCGACGGTGCGCTCTTCAACTGCTTCAAAATGGAGGAGAAGGTCGGCGATCTCTCGCGTGACGGTTTCGCTGCCGCCGCGCGCTCCATCCGTTCGCATCCGCACCGTGCCAGCGCCCTGCCCACCTGCGCCGCCTGCCCGCTGGCCACGCTCTGCGGCGGAGGCTGCCGCTCCGAGAACCTGCTCTACACCGGCGACCCCGACCGGCCGCCCTGCGGCCCGTGGCGCGTGCGCGTGATCGCCGAGCTGCTTGCCGAGGACCGCGTCTCCGCCGTCGAGTGGCCGCTGGCCTTTCTCGCCGGTGAGGCCCGCGCCCGCGGCATCGCCGTGCCGGACGACCTCGCGCCACGCCAGGCCTCGCGTCATCTAACAGATATCTAGCCTACCCCGACAGGAGAAATACCATGTCCCATCCGATCTCCGTCTGCATCGAGAACACCGGGGCGAAGCGCCCCGCGGGCCGGTTCACGCGCTGCGTGGCCGTTCCCGGGAGCGGGCCGGGGCTCGCTCTCGACGCGCGGGGATGCGTCGTCTGGCGCAGTGAGGAGGCTCCGGTATGCCGGCT
>CAYRPP010000425.1:0-1548 GCA_964426115.1 uncultured Lentisphaerales bacterium
GGCGCGCCCCACGGCGGTCATGAGGATGTTGTCGCTCGACGCCAGCGGCGCGTCGCTCAGCGAGCTGAGGACGATGACCGCGAAGTCGGTGCGGCAGCGAATACGCAGGCCCTGGAGCGCGATCGTCCCCGCGCCGCCGATGAAGCCGTAGGCCGCCTTGGTGCGTGGCGTGTCGATCGTGGCGTAGCGCTCCTTGATATTGCGGTAGAGCTCGCCCGTGTCGGAGCGGAGCTCCATGGCCGTCTCGGGCACGATCCGCTCGTCGATCCGCACCTGCCGCGGCGCGGTGGCGGGCGCGCCGGGCAGACGCATGCCGATCTTGCAGGTCTCGGACGCGCCGTGCAGCGCCGTGCAGGCCCAGCCCCCGATCAGGTCATGGTCGTCGGCCTTGCCGGTCTGGTCGGCCATCCGCAGGCCGGGCAGGACAACCTCCGTGGCCTTGGCCGACGCCTGCACGTCGCCGCGGCGCAGGATGAGGGCCGCGTGGTAGAAAAGGCCGAACTTGGCCGGGTCGTTGAAGGTGTCGAAGACCCCGCCGCGGTAGGGGATGCCCGCCAGCGCGTCGCTGGTCACCGGCAGGGCGATCATGTCCGAGACCTCACGGCAGTCGTAGCGATAGGTGTGGATCGCCGTGCCAGACCAGCCCTGCAGAGCCGACACCGCCGCCAGGTTCAGCACGCTCTCTGCGCGCCACTCGTTGGGCCAGGGATGGTCCCATTCGGAGACGAAGAAGGGGCGGTCCAGCACGCGCATCATGGAGAGGGCGGCATACCAGGGCTCGGGCCGGCCGAGCATCGACTCGGTCATCACCCGCTTCTCGTAGGGCTTCCAGCCCCAGTTGTAGAAGTAGGTGTGGCTGTCCATGAAGGGGAACTGGCGCTGGGCCTCCAGCGAGGCGGCGCCGCCCACCTGCCAGTTGGTGCCGGTGACGGGAATCCGCACGCCGAGTCCCAGCAGGTGCTGGTAGAGCTCCGTGTAGTAGGCCTTCATCGTCTCGACGACGAACGCCAGCAGTTCCGCGTCGAAGACCTTGAAATTGACGGGCAGCGCCGGCGCGGGCAGTTTCCGGGCCCGGCGCCAGTCGAGGTAGCGCTTCTCAAGCTGCGTGCGGTAGGGCTCGAACATGCCGCCAAGTTCGCCGAACATCTCGTTTTCGTTGGCGATCTCGCTCAGCGCGATGACGGGGTCATCCTTGTAGGCCAGACCCGTGTAGGGGTTGACGTGCGTCCAGATCTGGGTGCAGAACTCCTTCTGCAGCTCGATCATGCGTGGATCGAAGTTCGAGTAGGGACGTGCCGCCGGGCGCAGCTTGTCGGGCTCGGCCACGCCGTCGCCGCTGCGGAAGCGGCGGTAGGTCAGCATATCGAGGTAGACGTAGATGCCCTCCTGCTTCAGGCAGTGGATCAGGTAGTCGAGCCGGTCCATGCTCTCGGGATCGAGCCGCCGCGTGTTGTCGAGACGCTGTCCCTTGGTGAACTGGAAGATGTTGGGCGTCGACCAGTCGCCGTCGAGCTGGTGGAAGCGCACGAGGTTGACGCCGAACTTGGC
>CAYRPP010000426.1:0-1547 GCA_964426115.1 uncultured Lentisphaerales bacterium
TGCGGGGCGTAGCCGAGGATCACGGCGGTGCGTCCATGCGGCAGGCTCCGGTCGGCATATCCGGCATCCTTGAAGGCCTGGGCCGCCAGGTCAAGGGCCAGGGCGTGCTCCGGGTTGGTGCCCGCGAGGGCCGCGGGGGTGATGCCGGCAGAGCTTGGCAGCGTCTGCCAGAGATCGCGCAGGTAGCCGCCGCGCAGTGTCGTGACGCGGTTGAAAACCTTGCTGTCGGGAGCGTGGAAGCGGTAGTCCTCGCTGTCGGGGGCGTCACCGAGCGCCGGATCTCCGTTGAGGATCCGGCGCCAGAAGGCGCGCAAATCCTCGCTCCCCGCAAAGCGGCATGCCATGCCCGTGATGGCGATCCGGTCCATGTCGCAGGAGGTTGGCATTTGTTTTGTGTGAAACAGTGTACCACACAGTCAACGCCGGTTCAAAACATAGGTGTAGCACTGACCCAGAGCCTCGCGGAAGAAGGTGAAGTTGTGGCTGGCGGCGATCAGGCCGGCGCCGGCGCGGGCGAGCCGGTACCGGCGTTCGGGATCACGGCAGAGCGCCAGGATGCCCTCGGCGAAGCCTTCGGGCGTCGGCGCGGTGATTTGGGCGATCTCGGGGGTCAGGATCAGGCGGTTGGCCTCGCAGTCCGTGGCCACGATGGCGGCGCCGGCCTTCAGGTAGTCGAGCAGCTTGAGCGGGGTGTTCATGCCCGCGAGGCGCGGGGAGAGCAGGATGTCGGCGGCCGCCAGCGTGTCGGGAAGCTGATCGGGGGCGATGTGTCCCAGGAAGAGCGCCGCCCGCGGGAATCCGGCCGCCGCCAGCGCCGCCTTGCGCGACTGGATCTCCGCCGGCGAGCCGCCGATGATGATGAAGCGCGCGCGCGGCTCGGCCGCCGCCACCAGGGGAATCGCCGCGAAGAGCAGGTCGATTCCCTGGTAGACGGCAAACGAGCCGACATAGGCGATCAGCAGGTCATCCGGCTGACGCGCGCAGCGCGCGCGCGCCGCCGCGCGCCCGGCGGGGGTGGCCTCGGCCAGCGAGGAGGGAATGTCCGGAATCAGGCAGGCGCGGCTCGCGCGCCCGACCGACTGCGCGTGGGCCACCAGGCCGGGGCCGGTGCCGATGACGGCGTCCGCCCGGCGCATCACGAAGCGCTCGACGGCCGCATAGGCCCGCATGACGGCGTCGCGCACCCCGCCCTTGTGGTAGCTCGACGGGTCGGAATGGCGCTCGAAGACCAGGCGCGCCCGTCCGACGCGCGCCGCGCACCAGGCGATGATCCCGCAGTCCTCCACGCCATGCACCACGGCGTAGCGCCGGCGCACGACGCAGCCGAGCGCCATCCAGAACAGGAGGCCGTCGAAGGCTAGCTTCAGCAACGAGGGGCCGATGGCGATCCCGCGGGCACCGAAGAGGTTCGGGGCACGGATGATTCGCACGCCGGGAATCTCGCGGCGCTCGCCGAGTGGCAGCGTCAGGAAGTCCACGCTGTAGCCCATCTCCGTGAGCGCCAGCAGGTCGAACCCCAGGCGGATCGGGGAGCCGCGCCACTCGAA
>CAYRPP010000427.1:0-1542 GCA_964426115.1 uncultured Lentisphaerales bacterium
TGAAGTGGTGACCGACGCCTGCGCCAGGTTGGCGGCCACGGTGCAGTTGCGGATCGTGAACGTGCCGTCGACTGCGATCCCGCCTCCGGCGTAGTTCGTGTTGCAGCAGATGAGCGAGTTCTCAATCACGCCGGCAATGCCGTAGACCCCTCCGCCGATGTCGGAATACTGCGACATGGACCCCGCGTTGCGGTCTATGATACAGCGGTTCACGCGGGCGGCGGCGCCGTTGAGCGTGACGCCGACGCCGCGGGCATGGTTGATGGAGGCGCTCGTGAAGCGGTTGTCCGTCAGGCGGCACTCCTCGATCGTGCCGCCGCGTGAATCAATGATCACCGCGCCGCGGTATATCACCTCCACGTCGGAGCGGAATCCCGACAGGGTCATCCGCGACACGCACGCGTCCGGATCGTTCACGTATAACAACGAGGCCCGCGTGTGCCGCGCCCGGACGACGGTTTGGTCGATGCCCTTGCCGTTGAGGGTGAGCGCGCGTGTGATATCGAGACGCGAGGTCACGGGGAACGTGCCCGCGTCGAGCCAGATCTTTGTCCCCTCGATCGCCATCGCCACGGTTTCGTGCAGATTCGTCGAGGCGCACGCCCATCCGTCGTACGGGAACGCCGCGGCGGCGTCGTTCGCCGGGCCGGGCTCCTTGACGTAGAGGTTCCTGGGGCAGGCGAAGAAACAATCGGTTTCCGAGAAGGAGACGCTCCCGTCGCCGGAGACGGACGCGGTGACGGAAACGGAGTAGTCGCCCGCCACGGTCGGCGTGAACTCGACCACGGCGCCGGTCTTCGCCGTGGTGCCGCCGAGCCGGTTGGTGAAAATCCAGGCATAGCTCACCTCCGCCCCCTCTTCGAGACCCGAAACCGACGCGGTGAAAACGGCGGCGTCTCCCACAAACCCGTTGCCGGTGGCGGGGCCTTCAAAGGCCACCGTGAACGCGCTCGAGTCGAACTCATAGCAGCCGATGTCCACCGACGCGCCGGACACCCGGTTGCTGCCGTCGAGATCGAAGGCGGCAAGCCCTTCGTAGTCGACGCCCGCATCCTTGGTCTGGGAACTCGACAGCGGATGGAAATCGTTGTTGTCCGCGTCCTTGAACACGGGGTCGATCAGCAGGCAGTCGCCGCCGATGTACGCGTTGGTGGCAACGGCGGTCGGGAACGAGCAGGCTGTGAACGTAGGCTTCACGGTCGAGCCGGACCATTCCGGAACCCCCACCGTGGTATCGGATGCCGAACTTGTGTTGAGCGCGAAGATGCAGTTGACAAACTGTGCGGCGGCGCTCGTGAAGTAGACGCCGCCCGCGGTTGAATACGAGAAGTTCTTCACGAAGTTGCAGTTGCGCACCTGCACCGCGCCGGCCGCATAGATGCCGCCGCCATACTGGGCGGGGCCGTTGCCGTAGACAAGGCACTCGTCCATAATCCCGGCGGAAGCGTAGATGCCGCCGCCGTAGTCGCCGTTGGTGCCGCCGGTGCGGACATTGCCGTCGATGATGCAATGATCCACCAGCCCCGGTCCCACCATCGCGAC
>CAYRPP010000428.1:0-1539 GCA_964426115.1 uncultured Lentisphaerales bacterium
CGAAATCGCCAGGATCGATGATGAAGTCGACTCCGATTCCGATAGCGATAGCGATAGCGATTTCGATGCCCTACACGAGGTCGCAGTGGACAAATTGAGAATTGCTGGGAGGGGACACTTGCGCGTTGACATGCCGTTCGCGCGCACGTATGCTTGCGCGCGTCTTTGTCATCGCGGCGCATGAAGCAGCCGCGCGGCGGGCACACTCATGAAGCACAACACTGCTATCGACTTGCGCAAGGCCAGTTCGGGATTCGACATCCGGGGCGACTTCGTCGGCGGCATCCCCTACGGTACCGGCCACATCAACGACACCTTCCAACTGACCTTCAACCAGGCGGGCACGCCGCTGCACTACACGTTGCAGCGGCTCAACACCCGGATCTTCCGCGATCCCGCCGGCCTGATGGAGAACGTGCGGCGCGTCACCTCGCACGCCCAGGCGAGCCTCCGGGCCGCCGGTGCTCCGGACGCCTCGCGCCGGGCGTTGCGGCTCGTGCCGGCCCTCGCCGGCGGCGTGCTGCACATCGACGACGATGGCCAGGCCTGGCGCTGCTACCTTTTCATCGAGCAGTGCTCGACCTGCGACATCGTCGACAGTCCCCGCAAGGCCTTCGAGGCGGCGCGCGCCTTCGCCCGCTTCCAGGCGCTGCTCGCCGACATGCCCGGAGGGCGCCTGAACGAGACCATCCCCGACTTCCACCACACCCCCAAGCGTTACACCGCGCTGCACGCCGCGCTGCGCGACGACCCCCGCGGCCGCGCCGCCGGGGTGCAGGAGGAGATCGATTTCGCCCTGGCGCAGGAGGAGGAGGCCGGCACCCTGGTACGGTTGATGCAGGACGGCGAGATCCCCGAGCGCGCCACGCACAACGACACCAAGATCAACAACGTCCTGCTGGACGACGCCACGGGCGAGGGCATCTGCGTTATTGACCTCGATACGCTGATGCCCGGCAGCGCGCTCTACGACTTCGGCGACATGGTGCGCTCAGCGACGCTCAACATCGCCGAGGACAGCACCGAATACCAGCAAGCCACCTGCCGCCGCGAGATCTTCGAGGCCCTGGCGCGCGGCTTCCTGGAGGCCGGCGGCGGCTTCCTGAACGCCGCCGAGCGCGCCCACATGGCCTTCAGCGGGATGCTGATGACGCTCGAGTGCGGCGTGCGCTTCCTGACCGACTACCTGCAGGGCGACGTCTATTTCAAAATCCGCCGCCCGGAACACAACCTCGACCGCTGCCGCACGCAGTTCGCCCTGGTGCGCTCGATCCTCGATCAGCAGGGTGCGCTGCAGGGCTTCGTCGACGGCTGGCGGGGCTGATATCCCTTCCGCCTGGAGCCCGCGGTCTCCGCGGGCTTATAGGCACAGGGCGGCAATGCGGCGCACGGGTACGCCGGAGGCCTCAAGCGCCTGCTTGAGGCGCGCGATGGTGGTCTCGCCGGTGTGGAGCAGACCCGCCACGATGGCGGCGTCGGCGTGCCCCTCGGCATAGGCGGCGCGCAGGTGGTCCGCGCAGCCGGCGCCGCCGGAGGCCA
>CAYRPP010000429.1:0-1536 GCA_964426115.1 uncultured Lentisphaerales bacterium
CGGTGCACATAAACACAACGCCCGCAAACGGATTACCATTCCGGCACGGCATCCAGGCCTTCAAGCCGCATCCCCACCCAGGAATGCGTAATTTTCATGATCGCACCGTACCACAGTGGGAAGGGGTTGTCAATGGCATGCAAAGAAAAAATCACGAATCAAAATCTCTGGCCGCGCAGGCGGCCCTCGGCCATCTCGCGTCGGAACTCCTCCACCGTGCGCGCCAGGCCGGCCTCGAGCGTGATTGTCGGACGCCAGCCGAGCTGGTGCAGCAGCGAGCAGTCGAGCAGCTTGCGCGGCATGCCGTCGGGATGCGCCGCGTCCCATTCGATGGCGCAGGTCGCGCCGCAGGCCCGGCGGACAAGCTCCGCCAGCCGACGGATCGAGACCTCGCTGCCCGAGCCAACGTTCACCCAGTCCGGCGGTTCCCTCAGGCGCATCAGGAAGAGCGCGGCATCGGCGAGATCGTCGACATGCAGGAACTCGCGCAGCGCCTCGCCCGTGCCCCAGAGCGTCACGGAGCGCGTGCCATCGAGGCGCGCCTGCTCGAAACGGCGCAGCAGCGCCGGCAGCACATGCGAGCCCTGCGGATCGTAGTTGTCGCCGGGGCCGAAGAGATTGGTCGGCATCGCCGAATGGTAGCAGACGCCATGCTGGCGGCGGTACATCTGGCAGAGCTTCATGCCGGCGATCTTGGCGACCGCATACCCCTCGTTGGTCGGTTCGAGCGGACCGGTCAGCAGCGCCGACTCGCCCATCGGCTGCGGCGCCAGCCGCGGATAGATGCAGGAGCTGCCCAGGTAAAGGAGCCGGGGCACGCCGCAGCGGTAGGCGGCATCAATGAGGTGCGTGGCGATCGCCAGGTTCTCGTAGAGGAAATCGGCCGGCTGTGTACGGTTGGCCTCGATCCCGCCCACCTTCGCCGCGGCAACGATCACCGCCGTGGGACGCGTCCGCTCCAGAAAGGCGCGCACGTCCGCCTGCTCGCGCAGATCCAGCTCCGCCCGCGTAGCCGTCAGCGGTTCCGGCAGGCCCAGCGCCCGCATGCGCCGCAGGATGGCCGACCCCACCATGCCGGCGTGGCCGGCGACAAAGACGCGGTCAAAAGTCCTGTCGCGCGCGCTCATGCCCCCTCCCTCCCCTGCCCCTGGCCCTCGCTACGCGCCATGGCCAGCTCGCGCCGCGCCAGGCGCAAATCGGCCTCCACCATCATCCGCACCAGCGCGCGGAAGGTGACCCGCGGCCGCCACCCAAGCACCTGGCGCGCCTTGGAGGAATCGCCCTGCAGCAGGTCCACCTCGCTCGGACGCTCGTAGCGCGGATCATGGCGCACGAACTGCCGCCAGTCGAGATCGAGCAGGCCGAAGGCTTCCTCGCAGAATTCCTGCACGCTGTGCGTCTCGCCCGTGGCGATCACATAGTCGCCGGGAGACTCCTGCTGCAGCATGCGCCACATCGCCTCGACATAGTCGCCCGCAAAACCCCAGTCGCGCCGCGCCTCCAGGTTGCCGAGGAAGAGCTTGTCCTGGATGCCCA
>CAYRPP010000430.1:0-1531 GCA_964426115.1 uncultured Lentisphaerales bacterium
CGCGACCTGCCCATCAACATCGGCACCGAGATGAACCGGCGCGGGCTGCCGCCGGCCGACGACCTCGGCGGCCCCGTGCTGAGCCGCTACCGCGGCCTCTTCATGCGGGGGGCGCAGATCATGGTGGGCCACACCACGCTGGCCACCTACGCCGACATGCCCTACCTGGGGCCGCGCGCCGAGGCGCTCTTCGCCAACCGCGCCGAGCGCAACGCCTTCTTCGCGGCGGTGGGCGCCATGCCGCCCGTCACCCACGAGCTGGCCGACCGGCTGCTCGATGCCGGCCCGGAGCGCGCGCTCGGGATGCTGGGCGGCCTGATCCGCAGGCCATGAAATGAAAAAGACCGCGCCGCCCTGAAGCGGCGCGGTCATCTTCTTGCCCCACTGGGGCCGTTCCGGACTACTTGGTCAGGACCGCATCCTTGCAGACCTTGGCCAGACGGAACTTGGCCACCGTCTTGGCGGGGATCTTGATCGTGGCGCCCGTGGCGGGGTTGCGCCCCTTGCGCGCCTTGCGCTGCACCTTGATCAGCTTGCCCAGGCCGGGCAGCAGAATGCCCGTCTTGGCCTTGGCGCCGGCATAGGCGATCGCGAGGAGGGTGTCGTACGCGGCCTTTGCCTGCTTCTTGCTGATCTCGGCCCCGTCCGCGATCGCGGCCAGAATCTGGGCCTTGGTCTTGGGCGAGCCCTTGACCTTGGGGGCGCTCTTCTTCATTGCCATCTTGGTTTACTCCTGTGTTTTGTGCCGGTGAACAAACCGCAGCACGAGAACAAGATACGAAATTTTTGGCCAAAAGCAACAGGAAAATTGAGGGTGGCGCGCATTTTTTCAACACAGGCTTGCATCCTGCGGTTGGAAAACGCACAATGGAGCCGACGACGGGGCCGTCCGCGACGGTTGCCGCCGCGGGGAAGACTGCATGCCGACCTACGAGTATTCCGCCGAAAAAGCCAGTAAAAGCTGCCCTTTCTGCCGGACGGGCTTCGAATGCGCGCAACGCCTGGGCGAAGCGCCGCTGGCGTGCTGCCCGCGCTGCGGCGCGCCCGTCCGCAAGTGCGTCTCGCTCCCGGCCATCGGCCGATCGCGGTCGGGACTCGACGACCGCGCCCGGCGTGCGGGATTCAAGAAGCTCAAGAAGATCGGCAGGGGCGAATACGAGCGGCAGTTCTGAAGGGAATAGCACCATGAAGAGAATCCGCGTCGGCATCATCGGTCACGGACGCAGCGGACAGGACATACACGGCGTCCACCTGGCCAAGGATCCGCGCTTCCGCATCGTGGCCGTGGCGGATCACCTTGCGGAGCGGCGGGAGGCCGCCGCGAGTAGGTACGGTTGCGACACGCATGCGGACCACCGCGGTCTGCTTGAGCGCCGCGATCTCGACCTCGTCGTCAACGCGACATTCAGCCACCTCCACGCCCAGGTCACGCGCGAGGCGCTGCTGGCGGGCCATAACGTGCTCTGCGAGAAGCCGTTCGCGCGAACCGTCGCGGAGGTCGACGACCTGATCGGCGTGTCGCAGTCCACCG
>CAYRPP010000431.1:0-1531 GCA_964426115.1 uncultured Lentisphaerales bacterium
GCCCGCGCCCGCGTGCTGGTGACCATGAAGCATGTCGGGCTGAACGTCGCCGCGGATCCGCTCTTCACGGTGGCCTATACCGGCGTCGACGGCGCGCTGGTGATCGTCGCCGCGGACGACCCCGGCATGGCGTCGAGCCAGAATGAGCAGGATTCGCGGCGTTATGCAATCGCGGCGGGCGTTCCGATGCTCGAACCGGCCGACTCGCAGCAGGCCTACGACTGCCTGGCGCGCGCGGTCGAGATCTCGGAGCGCTGGCAGATTCCCGTGCTGCTGCGGATCACCACCCGCGTGAGCCATTCGAAGACCATCGTCGCACGGCGGGTCTTCGCCCCGCCGCCCGCACCGCGCTATGAGCGCAACGTTTCCCATCGCGTGATGGTGCCGGGCTACGCGCGGCCGGCCCACCACCGCCTGCGCGAGAAACTCGAGGCGATCCGCGCCTGGGCCGAGGGGGACGGTAACGGCGCCCTGCTGCATTCGCCGTCCGCCGGCCGGGATGCCGGGACACACGGTATCGTCGCCAGCGGCATCGGCGCGGTGCTGGCGCGCGAAGCCGCGCCCGACGCGCCGGTGCTGCAGGTGCTCATGGCTCATCCCCTGCCGGAGCAGTCGGTGCGGCGCTTCGCCGCGGCCCATGCCAGGACCTACGTGGTCGAGGAAGGGGATCCTGTGCTGTGGGAGGGTTGCGTCCTGGCGGGCGCCAGCCCGGTGCGCAACCCTCCGGTCTACCGGTTCGGCGAGATGAGCGTCACGCGCGTCGCGCGCCTGCTGGCCGGCGAGACGGCGCCCGAGACGCCGCCGCCCCCGGGCAAGCCGCCGCAGCTCTGCGTGGGCTGTCCCCACCGCACGGCCTTCGAGATCCTGCGCGACCGCCAGGCCATCGTCAGCGGCGACATCGGCTGCTACACGCTGGGCGTGATGCCACCCTACCAGGCGATGGACACCACGGTCTGCATGGGCGCCAGCATCTCGGCGGGACTCGGCCTGCGCCACGTCCTGCCCGAGGCCGAGGCGCGGCGCGTCGTGAGCGTCATCGGCGACAGCACCTTCATGCACAGCGGCCTGACCGGCATCGCCGAGATGGTCTACAATCCGCCGCCGACCGGACACGTGGTCCTGATCCTCGACAACGGCACGACCGCCATGACCGGCATGCAGGAGCACCCGGCCACTGGGCGCGACCTCCTGCACGGCCCGGCTCACAGGATCAGCATCGAGGCGACGGTCAAGGCCATGGGCGTACCCAATGTAGTGGTGCTCGACCACGTGGCCGACCCCCAGGCGCTCGGCGCGGCCCTTGACCGGGCCGCGCGCGAAGGCGGCCTCTGGGTGATCGTCGCGCGACGCCCCTGCATCCTGGCCGCGGTCAAAATCAAGCAGTACGAAACCGCCAACGCCGGCGACAAGACCTGACCCCCTTTCACGGAATCCCGGAAATGAATACCGTAAACATTGTCATCGCCGGCCTGGGAGGCCAGGGCATCGTCAAGGCCTCGGATATCCTGGCGGATGCCGCCTTCCGCTCGGG
>CAYRPP010000432.1:0-1521 GCA_964426115.1 uncultured Lentisphaerales bacterium
GTCGATCGCCCGCTTAAGCGCCACCATCGCGGCCAGCGGCAGCAGGGCCTGCAGCGCGACGAGCAGCGTCTGCGCCAGCGCCAGTCCCGGAGCGCTCTCCCAGGCGAGCCGCAGCGCGTGCCGGCAGGCGGCGGCCGTGGCGCGCAGGCGGGGGCGACCGCTCATCCCGGCTCCCGGTTGGCGGCGAGGTCGGCGCGGATGGCCGCGACGGCGCAGGCCTCCGGGCGGAAGGCCAGGACGGCGCATGGGATATGGGCGACCAGCGCGCCGATGGTCGCGAGCGCCGGATCCAGCAGGCCCGGCGCCTGCCACGGCACCGTCGTGACGGGGATGAACCGGCGCAGCGCCGCGGTCGGATCCAGCGGCGTGATGCTGCTGGCGCCGCCGTGCTCGATGAAATAGATGCGCCGTAGTGGCGCCCAGGCATCGCGGGCGAAACCGGCCGAGCTGGGCCAGGGCGAGCCATAGACGCGGAAGGCGGGACGCGCCGGCGCCGCGGCGTCCGCCGCGGGCGGCGGCCATTGGCGCACCACGGGGCGCTCGTCGGTCAGCACCGTCGCGCCGGCCGCATCGAGCAGGCGCGCCAGCGTGCTCTTGCCGCGTCCCGAGACCCCGGCGCAGAGGATGCCATGTCCGTCCAGGTCCGCCGCCATGGCGTGCAGCACAAGACCGCGGTGCGTCAGCAGGCGCAGGGTCGTCAGAACCAAGCCGAGGCCATGCCCCAGGTTGCGCTCGAGCGACACGAAGCGCCGGGCGAAGAGCGTGGGATGCCACCGGAGCACGGCGGAAGCCAGGGGAATGGAACCTTCGAGGCACCAGACGGCGTGGCCGTCGCGGTCGCGACGCATCACTTCGAACCGTCCGCCGCTCCGTGAGAACGACCAGGGCGCGTCCGGCAGGGCGGGGAGCGTGTCAAGGGCGGCATCGGGTTCCAGACCGGCGACGGCGCAGACCAGATCCGCCGGGCCGTCATGATGGATGAACGGATGAAAGGCGGGGGCGAGAAGGGCGGCATCGAGTGGCTTGGAGAAGGAGAAACGCGTGCCGGCCAGCCTGAAACCGTCAATCCCGCAAGGAATGTCCGCGCATCCGGGCATGGTCGTCGGAACACCGCAACGCATGGATAAATGGGGCCGCCGCCGTCATGTGCGCCTGCTGTACATCTGATGATCCGGAAGACTCACTTTTCTTAGGGAGGATCGATTGGCGAGCCGCCGAGAGTCCCCATGCCTTCGTCTGTGGAACCGGTTGTTACGTAGTTTCCGCCGGAGTCCAGCGACTCCTCGGTGACCTTCGGCGCCTCGTAGGCGCTTACATCGGGATTATCGTTCATGATGCCTTCTCCTTGCGGCGGACTTCACGTTTCGGGAATATCTTATCTTTATGCCGCCATAATGGCAACCGCTATTGTGCAAGAAGGATGGCGCTCTCGATGTCCTCCGCTGCCTGGAGAGCCTGCGCGAAGCCGCCGAGACGCTCACGACCAGGCAGAGTGCCGTCGAATCTGAAGCGCAGAAAAAA
>CAYRPP010000433.1:0-1513 GCA_964426115.1 uncultured Lentisphaerales bacterium
CATGCGCGGTACGCCACGCAATTGCTGGTGATCACCCTCGGAGCCGACGGCATGCTGATCTCGCGCGGAGGCCGGATCGTGCGGCAGGTGCCCACCGCAGCGCGCGCGGTTTTCGATGTCTCGGGGGCCGGCGACACGGTCACGGCGGTGCTCACGGCGGCGCTGGCGGCCGGGGCCGAGCCCGAGTCCGCGGTCGAGCTGGCCAATGTCGCAGCGGGCGTCGTGGTCGCCAAGCTCGGCACCGCCACCGCCACCCCCGAGGAGATCCTGGCCCATGCGCGGCAGGCGTGACGCCGCCGCGTCGCGGCGGGCGGCGATCTTCCTCGACCGCGACGGCACCATCATCCGCGACACCGGCTATCTGGACCGTGCCGGCGGGGTGGATCTGCTACCTGGGGCGCGGGAGGCACTGCGCCGGGCGCGCCGCACCCACCGGCTCTTCCTCTTCTCGAACCAGAGCGGCGTCAGCCGCGGTTACTTCACATGGAAGCAGGTCGACGCCGTCAACCGCCGGCTCTTTCGTCTACTGGGCCAGGGCACGCGGATCTTCGACGCCTGCTGCATGGCCGCCGAGCATCCCGACGCGCCCGCCGTCTACCGCAAACCCTCGCCGCGCTTCATCCTGGAGTGCATCGACCAGTTCGCGCTCGAACCCGCCGCCTGCTGGATGATCGGCGACCGGCTGAGCGACCTGCAGGCGGGCCTGCGCGCCGGCATCCGCGCGGCGCTGGTGGCGCCCGGGGATACTGCCGATCCGGCGCTGGCCGCCTGCGTGCGCGCGCACGCCGTCCCGGTCTTCGCGACCCTCGCCGCCTGCATCGCGGCCATCCAGGCGTCCTTCGAAGCGAACCAGAAACCTGCTGCCGGAACAGTGCCCCCGGTCACTCCATCCGCTTGGACTGCGCGGTCTCGCGGATCACGTAGATCGGCTTGTTCTGCGACTCGTGGTAGGTGCGCGTCTGCAGCTCGGCCATCAGGCCCAGGGTGATGAACTGCAGGCAGAAGCCGAGGAAGACCCATGGCGTGATGACCCAGAAGGGGCGCTTGTGCAGGTAGGTGTGCGTGCCGATGCCGAGGCCGCCCAGCCAGCCGTCCGCGCCGTAGGCGCCGGTCGTCCCGGCCACCCAGTCGGCCGCGACGAGCGCCAGCATCGCCAGGGCCACCGCGCCGAAGCGCAGGCCGGTCTTGCCGAAGATTTGGATCGGGCGCGTGCTGTACTGCAGCAGGAACTTTACGGTCATCAGATCCAGCACGACGCGGAATGTGCGCGAGATGCCGTACTTTGACTTGCCGAACTTGCGCGCGTGATGCCGCACCGGCACCTCGTCGATCCGTCCGCCGACCCAGCTCGCCAGCGCCGGGACGAAGCGGTGCATCTCGCCGTAGAGCTTCAGGTTCTTGACGATGTCGCGTCGGTAGGCCTTGAGCGAGCAGCCGTAGTCGTGCAGGCGCACGCCGGTGATGCGGCTGATGAGCCCGTTGGCGAGCATCGAGGGCAGCTTGCGGTCCAGGA
>CAYRPP010000434.1:0-1507 GCA_964426115.1 uncultured Lentisphaerales bacterium
TGTTTATTTGGGACACGTGAAATTAAGCTTCTGAATAAAAAAGATGGTAATATGCAGACATCACCACTAGAATCAGCCATTCGACTGATAAATTTCTTCCAGATTTTCTGCTTATCAGCAGGTGACTTATCTTCTTTTCTCAATTGGCTTAAAAGCCACTTTAATTCCATCACTTTTTTATCGTACTTTTTTTTACGAGTCCTTTTTAAGCTTTTCAATATTTGCCACCAAAGTTCCCTAAATTTTTTTGTAGCATTTTTTCCTTGAACATAAACTGAACTTTTTTCATCAGAATATAATTTTTAATAGAGTTTTATGCTTATATAAGTTCAGTTTTCACGCCTTCCTTTAAACAAATTTACCTTATTTACTCGCTCAACTTTAGTTGAAATATATTTTTCCTGCCGGCGGTCTGCTTAAATCTTCCCCGGATACGTTTGTTAAGATAAAGCTGAGAAAAGAAAACCAAAAACCCGTGATTTTTACATCTTTAGAAGGGACACTTTGCAGGGCTTCTTTAGATTAAGCGGTTCTTTTTCCTCGTGGGGGAGGTTTTTCTCGAACCAAGTGACATTTTTTAGGTGAGTAATGGATAAGAAAAAATCTTCATAATTTAGAAAGAGACATTTCTTCATCAGTCAGCAACAGTAAACCAAAAATTAATCATCCGATCCACAGAATCTATATAAGATTTAAACAGCATAAAACTAGATAATACCGCACTCGGAAAGGTATAAATCATGCTTATCCAGTACATCCACGCAGCTCTCGAAAGAGCAAAATACGAAATAATAGACGACGAGGAACCCTATTATGGTGAGGTTCCCGAACTTGAGGGTGTATGGACTACAGGCAAGACCTTAGAAGAATGCCGCAGAAATCTGGAAGAGGTAATTGATGAATGGATTGTCATCAAATTAAAAAATGAACTCTACCTACCCGAACTCTGTAAGTTTTCGAATTACATTTAAATATTCATGAAGACAGATTGAAATGAAAGTACGTGAGGTCATAAAACTTCTTGAAGCCGATGGCTGGTATCTGGTTGCAACAAAAGGCAGCCACCGGCAATATAAGCACCCTACTAAACCAGGCAGGGTGACAACTGCAGGGCATAGTGGAGATGATCTTGCTCCAGGAACATTGAACAGCATATTGAAACAAGCTCAATTAAAAATGGAGGACTAAATCATGCATCGTTTCCTCGTTGTAATCGAAAAAGCAAACAACAACTATTCAGCATATTCACCTGACCTACCGGGCTGTGTAGCTACCGGTTCCACCCGAAAAGAGGTAGAGAAAAATATCTATGAAGCCATTGAAATGCATGTGCAGGGACTGATAGAAGACAATTTACCTATTCCAGAATCAGAGTCCTTTGCAGAGTATGTAGCTATTGCTGAAAAACCTTCTACCAGTTCTGAAGTCGTATAATTTCGTTTCTTACTTGAAACATCTTTTCAAATCAGTTAAATATATTTTTCCTGCCGGCGGTCTGCTTAAATCT
>CAYRPP010000435.1:0-1496 GCA_964426115.1 uncultured Lentisphaerales bacterium
CTGATCCAGCAGCCGGGCGCGGCCCCCGTTCCCTGCGATCTGCCTCTCGGCAGCTACCTGATCGGACGCGGCGAGGGTTGTCCCATCCGGTTGCGCCATGCCGAGGTCAGCGAGCGCCACGCGCGCCTGGTGCTGGCCCGCGATCGGGGTGTGATCGAGGATCTCGGCTCGCAGAACGGCACCTGGATGCAGGGACGCCCGCTGGCGGCGCCGGCGGCGCTGGCGCCGGGACAGGAGATCGGCATCGGCCCCTATCTGCTCGTGGTGCGCGGCGTGCCGTCCGCCACCGCACCGGCACCGACCGCTCCGGCGCCTGCCAAACCGCGGCCTCCGGCGCCGACCGTGCCGCGCAACGGTGGCCCCGCCTCGGGACTAGCCGCCTTTCTGCCGCCGCCCGTCGATCCCCAGGTCGCCCTGCGCCGCGAGATCAAGAACCAGATCCACCGCGAACTGGTCCAGCGCCTCGACCTCAAGCGCCTGACGGCCGCGCGCATCAACGCCGCCGAACTGCAGCAGCGCGCGCGGGAGACCCTGGCCGCCGTCATCGCCGACGCGCGCGGCAAGCTGCCGCCGGGCATCGACCCCAACCAGCTCGCCACCGACATCTTCAACGAGGCCTTGCGGCTTGGACCGCTCGAGGATTTGCTGGCCGACGAGAGCGTCACCGAGATCATGATCAACGGCCCGCAGCAGGTCTATGTCGAGCGCAACGGCAGGCTGGTCATGACCGACCAGAGCTTCATGGACGACGCCTCCGTCCTGGCGATCATCGAGCGCATCGTCTCGCCTATCGGCCGCCGCATCGACGAGAGCCAGCCCTACGTCGACGCGCGCCTGCCCGACGGCTCGCGTGTCAACGCCATCATCCCCCCGCTTTCCCTGACCGGCCCCTGCGTCACGATCCGCAAGTTCTCGCGTGTGCCGCTCACCGAGGCCGACCTGGTGCGTTTCGGTACCTGGACCGCCGAGATGGCCGCCTTCCTCAAGGTCTGCGTCCAGATGCGCAAGAACCTCGTCGTATCCGGCGGCACGGGCTCGGGCAAGACCACGCTGCTCAACGTCCTCAGCGATTACATTCCCGCCGGCGAACGCATCGTGACCATCGAGGATGCCGCGGAACTGCGGCTCGGACAGCCGCACCTGGTGCGTCTGGAGGCGCGTCCGCCCAACATCGAGGGGCGCGGCGCGATCACCATCCGCGATCTCGTGCGCAACGCCCTGCGCATGCGTCCCGACCGCATCATCGTGGGCGAATGCCGCGGCGGCGAGGCCCTCGACATGCTGCAGGCCATGAACACCGGGCACGACGGCTCGCTGACCACGGTGCATGCCAACTCCCCGCGGGATGTCATCTCGCGCCTCGAGACCATGGTGATGATGTCCGGCATGGATCTGCCCTCGCGCGCCATCCGCGAGCAGATCGCCTCGGCCGTCGACCTGATCGTGCACGAGTCGCGCCTCAGCGACGGCACCCGCCGCATCACCCACGTCACCGA
>CAYRPP010000436.1:0-1492 GCA_964426115.1 uncultured Lentisphaerales bacterium
CGGCGACGGCGCAGCGTGGCGCGCTCGACTGGAAGCCGAAGTTCAAGAAGGCGACGCTCCCCGTCTTCAACGCCCTCTACAAGGCCGTCAAGACCAAGAAGGAGGCGGCACGGGTCAGTAAGACCTGCAGCAAGCCGGACTACAAGGAGCAGCTCAAGAAGGAGCTCGACGAGATCGGCAACAGCGAGATGTGGCAGGCCGGTAAGGCCTGCCGTGCGCTGCGTCCGCACGACAAGGCCCATGCCGGCGCGGCCACCGCCGCCGGCACCCGCGGGCGCGCCGCCAACTAGACGGCGCCACGGCGGTTTCGCCTTACAGGATGCGCGCGACTAGGGTTTAATCCACTAGTCGGCGCATCCTTTTTTTTGTGGTATACTGTCTCCATGTTCGACGCGCATACCCATCTGCAGGACGCGCGGTTCGACGGATGCCGCGCGGCTCTGCTCGATGCGGCCGCCGCGGCCGGCGTGCGCGGTCTCTGCGTCTGCGGCACGGCGCCGGACGACTGGGAGGGCGTGGCTCGGCTTGCCGCGGAGCACGCCGCGCCGATCGCCGTGCATCCCGCCTTTGGCGTGCATCCCTGGTACGGCGACAACCTGCCGCCCGACTGGCTCGACCGCCTCGACGCCTGCCTGCTGGCGCACCCCGGCGCCGCCGTGGGCGAGATCGGCATAGATGGCCTGCGCCGCGAGGCCGACCCCGCGCCGCAACGGCGGCGCTTCATCGAGCAGCTCGAGCTGGCCGTCCACCGCCGCCGGACGGTCGTGCTGCACGGCGCGCGCTGCTGGGGTCCGCTGGCCGACCTGCTGCAGCCGTATGCCGCGCGCCTTCCGGGCATCGTCCTGCACGCCTTCGCCGCCTCCGAGCCGCTGATCCGGCGCTTTATGGACCAGGGGGCCTGCTTCTCGTTCGCCGGCGGGCTCTGCAACCCCGGCGCCCGCCGCGTGCAGGCGGCGGCCGCTGCGCTGCCGCCCGACCGCATCCTGGCCGAGACCGACACGCCCGACCTCTTCCCGGCCGGGGGCACCGCCGCGCCCGTGGCGCCGGACACGCCGCCCCTCAACCAGCCCGCCAACCTGCCGCTTGTCGTGCGCGCCCTAGCCCGCGTCCGGGGAATCGACGCGGACGAGGCCGCCGCGCTGACGGCGCGCAACGCGCGGCGCGTCTACGGCATTGGTGAACAAAAATGACGTGCACATCGGACTACGCACTGCTGGACAGCGGCGACGGACGCAAGCTCGAGCGTTTCGGCGCCCATGTGCTGGCGCGCCCCTGCGCGCAGGCCGTGTGGCGCCCGCGGCTGCCGCCCGCCGAATGGGAGACGGCGCACGCCTCCTTCGACCGCGAGTCGGGCAACCGCTGGCGCGGTCGCGAGGCTTTGCCGCCCCACTGGACCATCGAAGTCGACGGCCTGCGCTTCCGTCTTGGCGGCACCGATTTCGGCCACCTGGGCATCTTTCCCGAGCAGCGCGAGAGCTGGCGCTGGATCGGC
>CAYRPP010000437.1:0-1492 GCA_964426115.1 uncultured Lentisphaerales bacterium
GATGTGGCCGGCCGGCACCCAGGCCAGGCCCTTGCGGAAGGCCTTCTGGTAGACCAGCTTGCCGGCCTCGTCGAAGGGCTCCTTGGTGGCGCGGTCCTTGACCAGTTCGATGCCCATCAGGCATCCCTTGGCGCGCACGTCGCCGACGATCTTGCAGCGGCCCATCATGGCCGTCATGCGCTTCATGGCCAGCGCGCCGAGATGCGCCGAGCGGGCGTTGAGGTTCTCCGACTCGATGACCTCGATCGAGGCCAGCGCGGCGGCGCAGGCCATGGGGTTGCCGCCGTAGCTGCTCGATGCCGAAATGGACTCGAACGACTCCTTGTGCGGCTCGCGCACCGCGACGCAAGTGACGGGGAAGCCGTTGCCGAAACCCTTGCCGAGGGTCACGACATCGGGCACCACGTTCCAGTGCTCGCAGCAGAGGTACTTGCCGGTGCGTCCCATGCTGGTGAGGACCTCGTCCGCCATCAGCAGGATCTTGTGGCGGTCGCAGAAGGCGCGCACTTTGGGGAAGAAGTCGTCCGGCGGAATGACGGAGCCGCCCCAGCCCTGGATTGGCTCGAGGCAGATCGCGGCGACCTGGTGGGCCGTGGCGCGGCCGAGGTACTCCTCGTAGAAGGCGATGTAGGCGTCGGTGTCGATCGTGCCGTCGGCCTTCGTCCAGAGGGGACGGTAGGGATTGGGGCGCGGAAGCATGTGGAAGCCCGGGGCGCGGGTGGCGCCGTAGACGCTCGAGCGGATCTCGCCCATCGAGACGGCACCGTAGGTCTTGCCGTGGAAGTCGTTGAAGCAGGAGAGCATCTCGTGCTGCCGCGTGACGGCGCGGCAGACGCGCTGGCCGGCCTCGACGGCGGCCGTGCCGCAGTCGTAGAGCTGGAAGCCGTTGAGGTCGCCCGGCAGGATCGAGGCGAGCTTCTCCATCAGCTTCATCTTGAGCGGCGTGGTGAAGTCGTGGGCGTTCATCAGCTCGCCGGCGGCCTTCTGCACGGCCTCGGTGACTTTCGGGTGGCAGTGACCGAGCGTGGTCACGTAGATGCCGGAGGAGAAGTCGAGGTAGCGGTTGCCGTCGACGTCGACCAGCTCGCAGCCCTTGCCGCGCGCGAAGGCGACCGGGAAGAGCTTGACCTGTCCGCTCAGGCCCTTGAAGTACTTGCAGGTGCGGGCGTGCATCTCCTGGGACCCGGGCCCGGGAGGCGGCACGCTGATGTTCGGAACCTGGTCAAGCGGAACATGGGCCCAGTAGGCGGGGCCTTCGGCGAACTTGCTCATGACTGACAATCCTTTGCGATTTCCCTGTTCAGCGGCGGCAGGGGAAAAACGCCCCGTGCCCGACGGTTTGATAACAGGAACAAGATAGCAGGTTCTGCCCGTGCGTCAAGTCCGTGCGCAGCCGGTTGTCCGTACGCAGCCGGTTCGGTAATCGGTTGGCCACAAGGGGGGGCGCGGTGGGCGCATGGAGACGCGGGCGGCCCTTCACCCCTGGCGGGGT
>CAYRPP010000438.1:0-1485 GCA_964426115.1 uncultured Lentisphaerales bacterium
GTGTCGTCGGGGCTGCCGCGCCTGGAGCACGCCATGGTCATCGCCGGGGAACCCGACGGAACGCTGACCAACGGTCACTACCAGTGGACGGCGGCCGATCTTTTCCACCGTGGCGCGACCGACGCGCGCACCGGCCGCGTGCGCCTTGATCCGCTCCGCGTGGCGCAGGGTCTGGCGCTCTATGGTCCATGTCTGCCTGTGGCGCCCGGGCGCTACCGCGGCACACTTGTCACGGAGCCGGTGCGGCCGTCCGACGCGGGCGCCGATGTCGGGCACCTGCTGGCCGTCACCATGGGCGACCCCGATCGGAGGCTAACGGCCGTCCCGGTGACGGCGGGCCGTCCCGCGACCTGCGAATTCGATGTCGACGGAACCCGGCCGCTGCGGCTTGAATTTCACTACCATCGCCGCCAGCCCGTGCAGCTCGTCGCCCTGGAACTCGAACGTCTACCACCCGTGCCATGAACGTTGCAGGTTGCCAGGACGCCTTCGGTCCGCCGCCCCAACGGCACGCGACGCTTGTCGGAATCGATTCCGACGGGTGCGTTTTCGACTCGCTTCCGGTCAAGCTGCACAACCACGTGGTTCCGCTCGTCATCCGCTGGTGGGGACTCGAACCGGTGGCCGCGCTCGTGCGGCAGCATGCCGACCGCATCAACCGCTTCTCGGCCGCCCGCGGCGGCAACCGTTTTCCCAACCTGATCCTGCTCTTCGAGGCGCTGGCAGCCGAACCGGAGGTACGCCGGAGCCGCTTGGCGCTTCCCGATCTTGCGGCGCTGCGGCGTTTCTGCGAATCGGGTGCGGCGCTGGGCAACGCGGCTCTGGCCGCGGCCGTGGACCGCGAACCGGATCACGAGCTGCGCCGTGTTCTCGAATGGAGCCGCGCCCTCAGCCACGACATCGACACCCGCATGGATCCGGTGCCGCCCTTCGTCTGGGCGCGGCGCAGCCTGGAACGCATGGCGCGTTCGAGCGATCTGGTCGTGATCTCGCAGACCCCCGAGGCGGCTATCCGGCGCGAGTGGCGCCAGCACGGCCTCGACCGCTTGGTCGGCGGCATCGCCGGCCAGGAGCAGGGTCGCAAGGCGCGTCAGTTGGAGCAGGCCAACGGGGGGCGCTACGCGGCGGTACGCATGCTGATGATCGGCGACGCCCCGGGCGACTTCCAGGCGGCGGCGGAGAGCGGCGCGCTCTTCTTCCCGGTGCTGCCCGGCGACGAGGAGGCCTCGTGGCGTCAGTTTCACGACGAGGCCTACCCGCGCTTCCTGGCCGGAACCTTCGACGGCGCCTATGCCGCGGCGTGGCTGCGGCGTTTCAAGGCCTGCCTGGGGATAACATGAGTTTCAACACGGACACACATCAAGGACAGGTGCCATCATGCCACTAGCAGTCGGAATCGTCGGCCTGCCGAACGTCGGCAAATCGACCCTTTTCAACGCGCTCACCCGCACGCAGCAGGCGGCCGCGGCCAACTACCCCTTCTGC
>CAYRPP010000439.1:0-1483 GCA_964426115.1 uncultured Lentisphaerales bacterium
GAGTAGTTGTAAGAGATCACCGAGCCGCCGGTGAAGTCGACGGCCAGCACGCGGCGGGGGTTCTGGATCAGACGGAAGGTGAAGATGCCCAGGGTCAGCACGATCACGGCCGCGGAGAAGGTGATGGCCACGTGGCGTTTGGCGAGGAAGTCGATGCTCGTGGCGCGCACGAGCTGCAGCATGCGGTAGGGCTTGACGCGGCCGGCGGGCACGGTGGCGTCGAAGATCATGCGCGTGAGCACCAGCGCCGTGTACATGCTGACGATGATGCCGGCCGAGAGGGTGATGGCGAAGCCGCGGATGGGCCCCGAGCCGAAGATGAAGAGGATCAGGCCGGTCAGCAGCGTGGTGATGTTGGAGTCGAAGATCGCCAGGAAGGCGCGGTCGTAGCCCGCGGCGACCGCCACGCGGGCCGTCTTGCCGGCCTTGAACTCCTCGCGCATGCGCTCGAAGATCAGCACGTTGGCGTCGACGGCCATGCCGATCGTCAGCACGATGCCGGCGATGCCCGGCATGGTCAGCACAGGCAGCGAGATGATGCTTTTGCCGGAGGCGCCGCCGTCGCGCACGAAGATGCCCAGCAGGCCGGCGACGATGATCATGCCGGCCGGCAGCAGGACCATGTTGGCGAGCAGGGCGACATTGGCCAGCAGGCCGCAGTAGGAGTAGTAGAAGAGCATGAAGCAGACCACGAGCGCCATGCCGATGACCGAAGCGCGGATGCCGCTGCGGATGGCGTCGTGCCCGAGCGAGGCGTCGACCATGCGCTTCTCGAGGATCTTGACCGGCGCCGGCAGCGAGCCGGCGTTGAGGATGTTGCGCAGCAGCGCGGCCTCCTCCATGGTGAAGCTGCCGCTGATCGAGGCGCGCCCGCTGGGGATCGGCTCCTTGATCACGGGCGCCGAGTAGAGGGTGTTGTCGAGCACGATGGCGAGCTGGCGCCCGGTGTCGCTGTTCTGGTTGCGGCTGCCGTTGGGGGCGTACTGGCTCGTGATCTTGGCGAAGAGGTTGGCGCCGCTGGGCTTGAAGGTCAGCGAGACATGCACGGCGCCGGACATGGGGTCGCGCTCGATCTCGGCGCGCTTGAGCGTCTCGCCGGTCATGGCCGGGCGTGTGCTGACGAAGCACGGCGTGAAGACCTCGCGGCCGTCCTTGAGCTTCTCGGGCTGCAGCATGAACACGTACTGGGCGGGGGCCTCGAAGGCCGCCACGCGCCGTGCGTAGTCCGGATCGCGGATCAGCGTCTCGTAGGCCCGGGTGCGGACGTAGTAGCGCCCGTCGAGGATCGTATGGCCCTCGGGAGCCCGGTTGTTGGAGAAGAGGTTGGCCACCAGGCGCGCGTTGTCCTTGTGAACCAGGCAGAACTTGAGGAAGGCGGCGCTCTTGATGCTCTTCTCGGCGGCCTCGCGCTGCCGCTCGTCGGCGCCCGGAAGCTGGATCAGGATGCGGTGGTCCTTGCCGGGGGCGATGACCGGCTCGTTGA
>CAYRPP010000440.1:0-1479 GCA_964426115.1 uncultured Lentisphaerales bacterium
GAATTGCCGGCCAGCGTCATGGTTCCGCGCACCGCCGTCTGCTTGGATCCATCCGGATAGCCCTGGCCGACATCGGCCCCGGCCAGCAGTTCGACGAAGCTGCCAGACGGAAAGCCCTCCGCGATTCCGATCGAGCTGCTTCCCCCCGCGATCGAGAGCAGGGTTCCGGCCTTCAGGGCCGTGCGGGTGGAACTGATCGTGGCTCCATTGGTGAAGATCATCTTCGAACCCGCTCCCACGCCGCCATCCGTCCGCGCCCCCCAACTGGATTTTGGCGTGTCCGCCAGGATCGTCACATGCTCCCCAACCGTGGGGTACAGCAGGTTGAACGTGGTATAACGGAGGCGCACAACCGTGCCGGTGCCATCGATCCGGGACAACTGCACAGGATTCGCGTATTTGCCATAGCTTTTGAACGTGCCGTTGGTAATGGTCAGATCAATCGCGTTTGTGACCATGCCCAGCGTGGTTCGCGGGTACTGCCAGAACCAGTAAGTGTGTCCCTGGAGATTCCACGTCAGCGTTCCAGCGTTCACTTTGACGGCCAGGTTTGAGGCCGGACCGTCCCATGTGACAGTATAGGGACGCGTTGTCAGGCTGAAGACCGCCACATCGTTGGTGCCCGGCACAACATTCGGATCCCAGTTTTCCGCCACATGGAAACTGCCGCCGGCGTCATTGGTCCAGGTCACCGTACCAGCGGAGAGCCGGCCCACCGCAAAAAAGAGCGACATGAGACTGAACAGGCATAATGAACGCTTCATCGTTATTCTCCGTACATGTTTGCTCTTGTCCGCCTACAGCAGATATACCTGCAAGCGCTTTAGTCTTCAGTCTAGGCTTAACCCCTCCGAAATGCAACCGAATAGCCGCAGTCAGTCCGTGCACCGGTTGCTGCTACTTGTGCGGGAAGACCAGTTTCTTGACCTGTACACCGCGGCACTTGCGGAGCTTCCTGGCCAGTTCGTCCGCCTCCGCGGCCGTACCGACCACTTCCAGCAGAACAACCCCGGCGGCGGCCGACACCTTGTCGTCCAGCTCGTGCAGCCCGAGCCGCGTGCGGATGATGTTGCCCGACTCGCCCAGCGTCTTCTGGACTTGCAGGGCCTGCTCCGCCCGGTTGTGGATGTGGATGGCGAGGATGATGTGATCCTTCTTGCGCATGGCACGCTCTCCTTCGGGGGTTGGTGTGGTTGTGGCTGGTCCCAGTACGCGTACTAGGTGCACGCCTGCACCGTCCACCTGCTGCGATCCGGTTATGATCTGATGCATGTTTCTGGTTTTACTCATGTCGCGTGCCCTTCTTTGCCTACTCTCCCTGTCATCCCAAACAGGCTCACCACTTGCGCGTCATTCTCGCTCGGCACCATCCCGCCGCAGTCCCGCATGATGTGAATCGTTGAAAGGATGCCATGCTCATTCCTGCGGCTTCAGTTCTTCATGGCTGGATCTGCACACGTCGAATCCGACTCTGATCGT
>CAYRPP010000441.1:0-1478 GCA_964426115.1 uncultured Lentisphaerales bacterium
CGCAGGGCGCCGGGGAGGTAGCGGGCCGTCTCGGCCGAGAGCACGCGCGCCGTGGTCACATCGGCGGCGGTGATCTTGTCCTCGTCCACGGAGAAGAAGATGTCCTCGGGCATATGGAGCTTCGGGCGGGCGCCCGGATTGGCGGCGTGTTCGCGGGGCGCGTATTGGCGGTCGGGCCAGTCGGGGAAGCGGTTGGTGCCGATGTTCTCGTTGAGCGCCGCGATGGCGTAGGCCAGCGCGCCCTTGGCCATCTGCCGCGCCGCGGACGTGTGGCGCAGGTTGGAGGCGCTGGCGCGCTCGATGCGCATCAGGATCGTGAAGGCCACGCCGGTGATCATCAGCAGCGCGATGAGCCCCAGCACGATCAGCAGGGCCACGCCTGCGCGCGGCTCGCGGCCGGGCGCTTCTCGTCCTCGTCCTCGTAATCCTAATCCTAATCTTAATCCTATTCCTAATCCATCCCATCGCCCGAGGGACGAGGACGAGGACGGGGACGGGGATTCTATCAAGACTTCAGCGTGGTCTGTATGCGTCTGCATGTTCATCCTCCGTCAGGGAAAGCGCCGCTGGCGTCCGGGAAAGACGATGCTCGTCCGCATGGCGGTGGTCGACTCGGTCTTGGCCTGGGCGAACGAGAGCTGGTAGGGCGTGCCCCAGGGATCGGTGTATTCGTCATTGGCGTTGAAGGGCAACTTCGGGTTCAGCAGCACCAGGCCGCGCGGGTTGTCAATGCTCTCGGGATCGATAAGCGGCCCCAGGACATCGCGGCTGGCGGGCAGGTCGTTCTTCCCGTTTACCACGCTGGGATACTCCTTGTAGAGCTGGTAGTACTGCTGCCAGGCGGCGACCATCTCGCGCAGCTCGGTCTCGGCGCGCGTGCGCCGCGCCAGCTCGCGCGCCTTGGAGACCGCCATGCCGAGGGCGCTGACCAGCAGGCCGATGACGACCATGACCGAGAGCAGCTCCACCAGCGTGAAGGCGGCGCGGGGGGTGGTGAGTGGTGAATGGTTGTTTGTCATTCCGCACCTGCTACAGTCCGCCGGCGATGATGTCGTCGTCCGTGCCCCACTCGCGGTCCTTGCCCGCGGAGCGTCCGCGGACGAAGGAGAACTGGCCCTCGGAATCCAGCTCGCCGTAGACATCGACCCGCAGCGGCAGCGCGGCGCCGGAGGGGTCATGGGGGTGATTCTTAATCTCGAAACTGAAATCGAGCAGGTTGTAGTCGGGATTCAGGACGCTATCCTGCGCGACGGCCGAGGCGTCCTGCGTCCACTTCTTGCCGGAATCGTCCCACTTCAGGCCGGTGCAGCGGCGGTTCACCTGGCCGCCCGAATACGAGAACTCGATCCACTGCGGCGAGCGTTGTCCCGCCGCGTCTGGGTTGCCGGTGAGGGCGACGAAGGCCACGCGGTTTCCCTCGAACTGGTTGTCGAGTCCCGGATAGTAGCGGCTGTCGACGGCCAGCGTCATGTCGCGCG
>CAYRPP010000442.1:0-1477 GCA_964426115.1 uncultured Lentisphaerales bacterium
TGGGAATTCAACTATTCAGACATAATGAAAAAGCAATGGAATTACCGATTAACATAGTAGTTATGCTCGTTGTGGCAATGGTCGCTCTTGCAACCCTTATTTCGATAATACCGACTCCTACAAAGGAAATGTCAGTTTTTGTGGAAAGGACAGGACCTGCGCCAGGAAGCCTTCTTCCAGGGAATTCAATAATAGTAAGTTCCACAACTGCGCAAAACCCGTTCACAGTATCATCGGAAGTAAGAGTCACTGATAAAGACGGAAACCCGGTTAGAAATGCAAACGTCATCCTTAAAGGACTTGGTGGTGTGGCATCAAACACAACTGACATTAACGGGGCTACTGTTTTGACAACGCCTGCAGGTGCGCTTGTGAGGCTTGACCCGAACCAGAATGAAGGTACAATGGACCTGAAAATCATAGCAGACGGTTTCTATGACTATGAGAAAAAAGATGCAATCATGATAGTAAAAACTCGCTAATAATTAACTTGCTAACAAGCCTGATAAAATAAAATATGGAGAAACCGCATATGCTGCCGGAAAACCTGAAAACGAACGAAACAGGAACCATTGGGCTTCCTATAAGGATTGTAGTTCTTTCGATCGTCGGGTTTATCGGGTTCTGTGCGATTCTCTCAGCCCTTTCATCTGCTCCAGAACCTCCGGAATCCATGTATGCAACATCAAATATAAGCACACTTTCACTCAATTCCGGAGGAACAGGATCAAACATTACATTTCAAATAAACGTGCTTGACAGGCAAAACAGGGGAGTTGCAGAAGCAAATGTAATTGTCTGGAGTCCAGACAGAAAAAAAGCCTGTTCAGGAGTTACGGATTCTAACGGAAATGTAATAATAACGGTTTCCGATCCGGAACTGCCTCCCGGAAAAGCCGAAGGGTATATTTCAATAAAAGCGATGAGAAGCGGATACATAGATCTCGATGAAGCGTATTTCGTAAAGGTAAAAAGAAGTTAAAATTCCTGATTGATTAAGTAAAGTTGATGGATTAAGTAAAATTTCTGATTCAGCAAAAATTTAGAAAAAAGCCAGGACTTAAAAAACAGCATTTCTTAATGCTAACAGCCTTTTTTCAGTACATAATTCGTTTCACAGACAGAATACCTCACATTCCATAACTTAATATGCATGATTTTTAACATACCTGTTTTTAACCTGAAAATGATCATTGCAGGACACTATTGTTGTTAATCATAAACCACAGGCCAATGAATGACATAAATCCTCCGCACAGGTACACCAGCTTTTGGTGTGTGGGCTGTGAAATTATTTCCGTTCCTCTGGAAAAAGAGGACGAAACGGTTAGAAGAAAACCAAAGTCTGCTATCCAGTGCCCGATAATAAATGCTAGGACTGAAAGGATGCCTGCCAGATATTCCTGAAGAATAATTGCACTTCCTGCTGTCAACCACCAGGCAACAAAGAAAGGATTCAACGCTGAAGTTATAATTC
>CAYRPP010000443.1:0-1477 GCA_964426115.1 uncultured Lentisphaerales bacterium
CGACGCCGCAGGCGGGACAATGCACGACCGGGATCGGGGCGCCCCAGTAGCGCTGGCGGCTGACGAGCCAGTCGCGGATGCGGAAGTTGACCGTGAAATCGGCAAACCCCCGCTCCTTGCCGAACGCGACGATCGCGGGCAGCGCCTCGCGGTTCGGCCGGCCGTCGAACGGCGCCGAGGCCTCCATCGTGCCGTCTTCAACATAAGCCGCCTCCATCCGGTCCGCGGCCAGCGAGCGATCGGCATTCTGGATGACGACCTTGACGGGCAGTCCGTACTGGCGGGCGAAGTCGAAGTCGCGCTGGTCGTGGGCGGGCACCGCCATGACCATGCCCGTGCCGTAGTCCATCACCACGTAGTTCGTCGCCCACAGCGGCACCTGTTCGCCGGTGTAGGGGTTGGTCACATGGAAGCCCGTGAAGACGCCCTCCTTGGCGGTTGTCTCGGCGGCGCGCTCCGCGGCGGGGATCAGCGCCTGGCGCGCGACGAAGTCGGCCACCTCGCGCTCGCGGGGCGAACCGGGCAGGAGCTTCTGCAGCAGCGGATGCTCCGGGGCGACCGCCATGAACGTCACGCCGTAGATCGTGTCGGGCCGCGTCGTGAAGACCGGACAGGGGTCGCCGGTCTCGCTAAGCGTGAAGTCGACGCGCGCGCCCTCGGAGCGCCCGATCCAGTTGGCCTGCATCTGGCGCACCTTATCGGGCCACTTCGGGATGGTCTCCAGGTCGTCGAGCAGGCGCTGGGCGTAAGCGGTGATCTTGAAAAACCACTGTTCGAGCCTGCGCTTCTCGACGGGGCGGCCGCAGCGGTCGCAGCGGCCATCCGCCGTGACCTCTTCGTTGGCGAGGGTCGTGCAAAGCGGACACCAGTTGACCGGGGCCGCCTTGCGGTAGGCGAGGTCCCGCTCGAAGAACTTGAGGAAGATCCACTGCGTCCAGCGGTAGTAGGCCGGATGGCAGGTGGCGATCTCGCGCGCCCAGTCGTAGCCCACACCCCACGAGCGGATCTGCCGCTTCATGTGGTCGATGTTGCCGTAGGTGTGGGTCTTGGGATGCACGCCGCGGTTCTTGGCGGCGTTCTCGGCCGGCAGGCCGAAGGCGTCCCAGCCCATCGGCGCGAGGACGTTGAAGCCGCGCATGAGCTTGTAGCGCGTCAGCACGTCGCCCATGATGTAGTTGCGGCCGTGGCCGACATGCATCGAGCCCGACGGGTAGGGGAACATAGTCAGGCAGTAGAACTTCTCGCGCGTCGTGTCGCGCGTGTCGCAGCGGAAGGTCTGGTCCTGCTCCCACCAGTCCTGCCACTTGCGCTCGATCTCCGGGAAAGGGTACTTCTCTTGCATAAGGCGTCGCTTCCTTCCACGCGTTCAAGGCGCGGAACGGTAGAGAAAATAGCACACTCCGGCCCCGAGTGAAAGCCCGCGGGAGGTCGCGGGGGGGGGGTAATCGGCTACAGGGGGGCGCGGGAAGCGCATGCT
>CAYRPP010000444.1:0-1473 GCA_964426115.1 uncultured Lentisphaerales bacterium
TCTCCGCCTACCGCGCCGAGCGGGTCGGCACCGCGACCTTCTTCGCGGCGCCGCCAGAGGAGCTGCCCGCCAGCGTCGACGTGCTGACCGAGGACTTCATCCGCGAGCAGTCTCCCGCCGACCTCCACAACCTGCTCTTCTTCCAGCCGGGCGTCTCGGGCGGCGGCAAGTCCATGATGGACCGCACATCGGGACAGTACGCCGTGCGCGGCATGGCGGGAACCACGCCCAGCCTCGACGGCACGCTGCCGCTGACCCGCGCCATGGGGCTCTTCCTCGACCCCAACGCCCTGGAGCGCGTCGAGATCGTCAAGGGTCCCGTCGGCGCCACGCAGGGCGGCCAGAGCTCCACGCTCGGCCCCTACGGCGCCGGAGGCGCCGTCAACCTGATCCTCAAGCAGCCGAAGGCGGGGGAGACGTTCACCGACGTCGGCGCGCACGCCGGGTTCGGCGACCATCTGCAGCGCTACCGCATCACCGGCGACCACAACACGCCCCTCGCGCCGGAGCTGACCCTGCGGCTGCCCTTCAGCGCCGACACCGCCAAGCCCTTCTGGCTCCCGGACGGCCACGATTGGCGGCGCTCGTTCTTCATGGCGCCCGCGATGCTCTGGCAGCCCGCCGATGAGCTGCGCCTAGGCCTGGCCGTAACCTTGCAGAACACCGACGCCCCGGGCTACCAGGGCATCCCCAGCTTCCGCGGCAAGCCGCTGCCGCCCTATGACTGGGACAGCTCGCTGGCCGGCGGCCACGACGTGCGCGACGAGTACACCGGCTACAGTGCCCAGGGCTACGCCGAGTGGGATCTCTCGGAGATCTGGCAGCTGCGCAGCGGAGCCGGCGTCGCCGGTTCCTGGATCGACTACACGCATATCGGCGCCTCGACCTACGCCGACCAGCCGGGCGTGCCGCGCCTGACGGCCCTCGACCTCAACTGGGCCGACAACCGCAACGAGATCTACAATGTCTACGGTCGCGCGACCGCCCGCTACCAGACCGGCCCCGTGAGCCAGACGACCGTGATCCAGGCCGACGGCACCCATACCCGCAGCCACGACCGCAGCAGTTGGACGAAAATGCGCCCCGGCGACGATCCTCGGCCGCCCAAGGCGCCCTTCACCGACACCTCCCTTTCGCGCTACGGCATCTTCGCCCAGGACCACGCCGAATGGGGCCTCCTGCGCCTCCTCGCCGGCCTGCGCTACGACACCCACGAGAGCAACCTCGGCAACCATGGCGACGCCTGGAGTCCCCGCGCGGGGTTGGCGCTCGTGCCCATTGAGCGCCTGGTGTTCTTCGGCAACCTCTCGCGCACCGAGGCGCCGAACTTCGGCTACATGCAAAGCCGCACCGAGGAGCTGACCGCCTCCTGGCAGGCCGACCAGGCCGAGGCCGGTTTGCGCCTGCGGCTGGTCGACACCCTCTGGATGACCCTCGCGGGCTACCGCATCGAGCAGCGCGACACCCCCAGCC
>CAYRPP010000445.1:0-1471 GCA_964426115.1 uncultured Lentisphaerales bacterium
AGTGGCTGCTGCAGGGCTACGAGCGCTTCATGCCGTTCGACCGCGGCACGCTGGAACTGATCGAGCCGCTGCGGGCAATGCGCATGATCCATTACCTGGCCTGGTGCGCGCGCCAATGCCGCGATTACAACTTCGCCGAGACCCATCCGGGCTGGGGAACGTCAGAATTCTGGCGCGGCGAAATTGCCGACATCGGGGAACAGCTCAGCCGTCTGCCCCTGTCAGACTGATGATCCCGGCTCTACGCGCCGCCCAGCACCTTGAAATCGTCGTAGAGCATGAAGAGGATGGCCGCGTAGAAGAGCAGGGCCACGATGGCGCAGACGCCAGCCACCACGTCGCCTCCGGACGTGGGAACGGACTTCATCACGGCGTCCTGGCGATGGCGGGCGGAGATGTAGGCGCTCGGCTTGTTGACAACGGTTGCCGCTTCGTCGTTTACTGGCTCCAACTCTGGCATGTTTCAATCCTTTCGCCCACGTGACCGGAGGGAAATTCGTATTGAGTTTAGCATCCCCCACCCTTCCAGACAAGCGCAACATCAGACTTGCGTCTTGCCGGTCTTGACGATTCGCGCCGTCTCCGCTACGTTAGGCACACTATGTCCACTCCCCTCATCGCGCGCCATGTCGCGGCCATGTCCGGCTACACGCCGGGCGAGCAGCCCCGCGGGACGCGGCTCGTCAAGCTCAACACCAACGAGAACCCCTACCCGCCCTCGCCCGCGGTGGCCGCCGCGCTCGCCGCCTTCGACCCCGCCACGCTGCGCCGCTATCCCGATCCCCTGGCGACCGCCGTGCGCCGGCGCATCGCGGAAATCCACAGCTGCACCATCGACCAGGTCTTCGCGGGCAACGGTTCCGACGAGATCCTGGCCCTCGCCACGCGCGCCTTCGTTGAGGACGACGGCTCGATCGGCTACTTCGTGCCCTCATACTCCCTCTACCCGGTCCTCGCGGAGATCCGCCAGGCCGAGCAGCGCCCCGCCCCGCTCACCGCCGACTACGGCTGGAGCCTGCCGCGGGACTACACCGCCTCGCTCTTCTTCCTGACCAATCCCAACGCGCCTACCAGCCTGCTGCACGACAAACCGACCGTGACGGACTTCTGCCGCCGCTTCCCCGGCGTTGTGCTCATCGACGAGGCCTATGTCGACTTCGCCCCGCAAGACTGCATGGATCTCGCGACCGCCCCGGGTAACCGCAACACGCTCGTCATGCGCACGCTCTCGAAGTCCTTCTCCCTGGCCGGCCTGCGTTTCGGCTACGCCGTCGGCCCGGCCGACCTCATCCAGGCGCTCTATAAGATCAAGGACTCCTACAACCTCGACGCGCTGACGCAGGCGCTGGCCCTCGCCGCGCTCAACGACCTCGACACCATGCGCGCGAACGTCGCGCGCCTCGTCGCCACCCGCGCCCGGCTGACGCGCGCGCTGCGCGCGCGCGGCTGGCGCGTGCTGGACTCCGCGACC
>CAYRPP010000446.1:0-1471 GCA_964426115.1 uncultured Lentisphaerales bacterium
GCCCGCCGGGCCGCCCACCCCATCGGCGAGAACGAGCGCGTCGTCCAGGGCGCGGCACTGCTCGCGCAGGGCGACCTGGAGGGCTTCGGACGCCTGATGTTCGCGTCCCACGAGAGCTCGCAACGCTATTTCGAAAACTCCTGCGCGGAGTTGGATCACCTCGTCGCGGCCGCGCGGCAGACGCCGGGCGTCCTGGGCGCGCGCCTTTCGGGCGGCGGCTTCGGCGGCAGCGTGGCGGTCCTCGTGCGGACGCGCAATGCGGAGGCCGCCTCGGCGGCGCTCGCCGCGGCCTACGCCGCGCGCTACGGCCGGTCGTGCGACCTCCGGGTGATCCATCCCGCCGCCGGCGCACGCCTCGTGGAGGGCAGTTAGCAGGGCGCCATGCAGCACTTCCGGATTCGCGGCATTTGGATAGGGCTGAACGCCGGCCTGCTCGCGCTCATTGCGCCCAGCCTGCTGGCCGCCGATTCTGCGAGCCTCTCCGTCCGCGCCGGCCGCTCGCGGATCTACCTCGGCGAGTCCGTACAATTGCAGGTTGCGATCGAGGGTTCCAACGACAGCAGCCTGCGCCCCGCCTTCACGGCACTCAAGAATGCCGACCTCGAACTGCTCGGCTCGCAGGACAACAGCCGCCACAGCATCGCAATCGTCAACGGACGGATGACACGGCAGAGCTTCCTCGGCCGCGTCTTCGTCTACCAGCTCACGCCGAAACAGGCGGGACGCCTTGATGTCGGCGCAGTCACTGTTACGGTTGACAGTCGCACGCTGGCCGCGCGCGGCCCCGTCATTGAGGTGACGGGCGTGGAGTCGCGCGAGGATCTGGTCGTCACCGTCGAGGCCAGCCGCACGACGGCGCTTGTGGACGAGCCCTTCACCATTGCCCTGCGCATCCGCGTTGCGCCCCTGCCCGCGCCCAATGAATCGGTCGAGCCCCTGCTGCCACAGCGCCCGCCGCTTCTTCAGGCTGACTTTCTCGAGCTGCGGGATGTCCGCGGCCTTCAGCAGCCGGATATCAAGGCGCTGCTCGAAGGCATGGTGGACCAGTCGGGACGCGCCCCCGTGTTTGCCATCAACAATTACCAATCGCAAGGTTTCAGTGGCCTGATGGGGCTCGGCTTCGACAATCCTTTCGAGCCGCGCCCGATTCTCTTCCGACTTCCCGTCAAGCGCGTGACGCACAACGGAAAGCCCTTCTGGGAATACGGCTTCACCCTCGACTACACGGCCCGCGCCGAAGGCGACTACACCTTCGGTCCCGTGACCATCAAGGGCGCGATCATCAAGGATGGCGACGCCCGCGGACAGGCGGTCATGGACGAGGTCTTCACGGTCGGCCCCGCCGTCACGGTGCGGGTGGTGCCGCCTCCCGAGACCGGACGCCCCGACTGGTTCGTCGGCTCCGTCGGACGCGGGCTGCGCGCGGTGGCCAGCCTCGACACCGCCGTCTGCAAGGTGGGCGACCCGCTCA
>CAYRPP010000447.1:0-1470 GCA_964426115.1 uncultured Lentisphaerales bacterium
AGGGTATTCGTGCGGCGCTCATAGGAGCGCCGTTAACTATACTCTGAACAGTTACGAATAAAAAATCCAAAGGATAAAAAATGCAATACTCAGATTAAATAAAGAGCTTTGAAGGTTTTTTGTTCTCACGATCAAACCTTTCAAAGAAATCTCTGAAATAAGCCGGGAGCGTCTCCATACCGAGAATCTTTTCCAGCGAGACCCAGGAATATTCAATGTGCTCATAGCTCAATTTAACGTCAGCGACAACATACCCCCCATCAAACACGATAGCAATGACCTTCTTTTCAGTGAGTTCAAAGTTTACCTGCCCTGCAATATCCCCGGGAACCATTGTAATTCCGGTTTCCTCCCAGACTTCACGCGCAACCCCTTCTTTAAGAGACTCGTCCGGGTTTACCTTTCCTCCCGGAAGGTCCCACTTTCCTGCATTGGTGCGGGAATTTTCCGAGCGCCTGAGCAGCAGAAATTCCCCTTTTTCGTTCCGGATGAGAGCATATACGGAAATGATATAAGGTTTCTCCAGGTTCATGTAATATTATCTACAATTTCTCTGCCTTAAAGAATGGCTCTTTCAAGATTTTCACGGTAAAAATTACAATTAAAGCCCATTCTCAAAAAACATTTTCAAAATTTAAGCATCAAGAAAGCCCAGAAAAGATTAAAAGATATGAAAAGGGATTTTGATATGGTTTACCGGACAGGAAAAACAGTATATATAGACCTTGGCTCGGAATCGGTTAATGCTGTAGAGACTGATGAAAAGTTAGTCCTCAATTACCTTGGAGGGAGAGGGCTCGGAGTAAAACTGCTTTCCAAACTGGCAGATGCTGATATTGATCCCCTCAGCCCGTTAAATCCACTTATTTTCACTGCAGGGCTGCTCACGGGCCTTGCTCCCATGTCTTCAGGTGCAGTTGTTACATCGAAATCCCCCCTCACAGGCACGGTATTCAGCTGGAACACAGGCGGAGGCTTTGGAAGGGAACTGAAAACAGCTGGAATTGATGCGCTTGTCATTACCGGAAAAGCAAAGAGGCCTTCTCTTGTGGAGGTAAAGGGAGAGAAGATAAAAGTCAGGCAGGCAGACCATTTATGGGGTAAAAATACGGGAGCATGTACCGAAGCCCTGAAAAATAAAGGAAGCGCAGCCTGTATAGGCAGGGCAGGAGAAAAGGGAGCCCTTATTTCTTCTTTTGTAATTGATTCCATTCACAGCGGCCGGGGAGGCCTGGGAGCTGTTGCAGGCTCAAAGATGTTGAAAGCGGTGATTGTAAAGGGTGAAAAAGAGATCCTGCCTGCCAGCCCTGAGAGTTTTGGGGATCTCAGGGCAAAAATGTTGAAGCTTTTTGAAGCAAACCCTGTACTTTCCAAAGGGCTTTCAAATTACGGCACTCCTGCATTTGTCAAGCTGCTGGACTATATGGACCTCATCCCGGGAAGAAACTTTTCCGAAAGAAGGACTTCTTT
>CAYRPP010000448.1:0-1465 GCA_964426115.1 uncultured Lentisphaerales bacterium
CCGGCAGCAGGGTCTCGATGGCCAGCGACTTGGCGAGGATGTCGCGGATGCGCGCGGGATCGGGGGCGACGGCCCGCTGCAGGTCGGCCTCAATGCGCGCGTCGTCTATGAAGTCGCCGTCGCGCAGATACCGGTCGATCTCGCCGCGGACGATCACACGGTCGCGGAACGCGCGCGCCGCCGCAGGGGTTTCGTCAATGGTTGCCGGGCATGTCGTCATGGTGTCTCGCCTCGCGGAAACAGATCGGGCGCGGTCTCCCGCCTCTCATCCGTGGCGGAGCCGCGCCCTGTCCGGCGCATCCGTGCGCCGATGCATCCGCCGGCAGACATTCGCCCGCCTGCCGGCCGACAACCCTGAGCGCAGAGCCGAAGCCCCTAACCGCAGATGTGGCGCCATCATACCGTGTCACCAGCGGTGCGACAAGACTAATCGGTCAAGTCACACGCTGCGGGGAGCATCCCCGATTCACTGACTTGTCCTTGCCAGTGGGGCCGGACGTCCCGGACGGCCAGCCAGGGCCAGTAGCCCCGGATTGTCCGGCGCCATGGCGTGCCGCCACCAGGGGCCGAAGCGAATGGTGGGTAGCTCGTTGACCGTCACCGTGGCGTCCGCGAGCGCCGTGCCCGCCAGTTCCTTCACACCGGGAACGGTGCGCTGCGAATACTGGTTAAGTTCGTTGGCCGTGTAGCTCGCCGTGCGGCGGCCGAGGGCGTCAGCGTCGCTATGGAGCGGATGTTTCAGCATGATCGCTAAATGCTATTTACAGGTTGACCCTGGCTGCCTCCTTGATGGATCCCACATTATTCTCGAGAAACAAGGAGCGGACCGTTCACGGTTCAATGCCGAATTCCGTAATGATCTTGTACGTGTCTCGGAAGCCACGAAACCGCAAGACGCGCTTACGGCTGGTGGTTAGCCTTTACCGTCCCCGCCTTCACGGAGTGGGTTTCCTCCTAATGGTTTCACCTATCGATAACCTTCGATACGCTCCCCTTTTCATGGACTTCGCTTGGCGCAATCTTCTTTGTCCAAGGCACTCCTAGGCATGGACTGCCATATCTGCTAAACTCCGTCATATGGACGCTGGCATGACTTCACGTTCATCGTTTCAACGGCACGTCGCGGTCGCGGCGGCCGCGCTGCTGCTGGCCGGCGCGGCCGGTGCGGGGATGATCTTTGAGGGCGACGGCTCGAACGAGCCGGGCTTCGTCCCACCGCCGCGCCCCAAGGCCACGCCCCCGCCGCCGGCCAACATAAGCGGTGGCGAGACGCTGATCCCCTACCCCGGCCCGCCCGCCCAGCCGCAGAGCCGTTCGGAAAAGAAAAACCCGCCGCGCCCGCCGGTCATGTTCACCAAGCTGACCTCGGAATACGGCGAGATCGACTGGAACGCCCGCCCGAACGACCTTAACAACCTGCTCAACGCCCTCAAGGCGATGGCCGACGTCAACTACGACTGCGAGA
>CAYRPP010000449.1:0-1454 GCA_964426115.1 uncultured Lentisphaerales bacterium
GCCCCACACTACCACACACTACCACACTATACTGCGAGGGTCTCTTGCCGTTGCCAGTTTAGGGATCCAGTTCCACACTCCCTGGGGCGGGCCGCGCGCTATTCCCGCGCCCGGCCCGCGCGCGGAGCGCGTTGGCCGTTTCGATGATGAATTCGCCCAGGGCGTCCCTGAGGTCGTCCCGCGCCAGAGCGTAGTGGATGTTGGTCTTGATGAAGTCGAGGTTGTTGCCGGCGTCGTGCCGGATCGAAGCCACCTGGCAGCCGTGGATCGGCGACTGGCGCGCCAGCATTCGCAGGGCGTCCGTGAGCTGGATCTCGCCACCCTTGCCGGGACGGACCTGCGCCAGGGCCGGGAAGATCTCGGGCACGAGGACATAGCGGCTGGCCACGACCAGGCGCGAGGGTGCCTCCTCCGGCGCGGGCTTCTCCACCAGGTCGCGGATGCGCCAGACGGGACCGTCGATCCGCTCGCCGACGATCACGCCGTAGCGCTGCACGCGTGCCAACGGCACCTCCTCCAGTGCCACCACGCACGTCCCGGTGCGCGCGTGGACATCCAGGAGCTGCCGCGTGGCGGGCACCTCGCCCTGCATCAGGGTGTCGCCCAGCAGGACGGCGAAGGGCTGGTCGCCCACGTGCGCCTCGGCGCAGCGGATCGCGTCGCCGAGGCCCAGCATCTGCTTCTGCCAGACGAAGTGGATGTTGGCCAGGCTCGAGATGCGGCGGATGGTCTCCAGCTCCCGGATCCGCCCCTTGGCCTCGAGCTCCCACTCCAGCTCGAAGCTGCGGTCGAAATGCTCCTCGATGGCCCGCTTGCCGCGGCCGATCACCATGAGGATGTCGGTGATGCCCGAGGCGACCGCCTCCTCCACTACATACTGGATGACGGGCGTGTCGACGATCGGCAGCATCTCCTTGGGCTGCGACTTCGTCGCCGGCAGGAAACGTGTGCCGAAACCCGCCGCCGGAATGACCGCCTTGGTGATCTTCATGGTTGCATCCCTCCGGGTCCGGCGCCTCAGGCGACCGGCGGCTCCTCATTCTCGGCCAGTTGGACCAGGTAGCGCCCGTACTCGTTGTTCTTCATCGTCCGTCCCTGGGCCAGCAACTGCTCGCGCGAGAGGTAGCCGCGCCGGAAAGCGATCTCCTCGAGGCAGGCGATCTTGAGACCCTGGCGCGCCTGGATGGTCTCGACGAAGTTGCCGGCCTGCAGCAGCGACTCGTGTGTGCCGGTGTCGAGCCAGGCCATGCCGCGGCCCAGCAGCCGCACCTGCAGGCGGTTCTGGCGCAGGTAGACCAGGTTCAGGTCGGTGATCTCCAACTCGCCGCGCGCGGAGGGCTTCAGAGCGGCGGCGATCGGCACGACATCCGGACCGTAGAAGTAGAGCCCCGGCACGGCAAAGCTCGACTTCGGCGCCCGCGGCTTCTCCTCGATCGAGGTCGCGCGGCCCCGCG
>CAYRPP010000450.1:0-1451 GCA_964426115.1 uncultured Lentisphaerales bacterium
TCGACGGCGTGCCGCTGATCGCCCCGGCCGAGGAGGGCATCCGCTCCGTCGAGCTGGCCAACGCCATGCTGCTCTCCTCGATGACCGGCGAGACCATCGAGCTGCCGATGGACGCGGCGCGCTACGAAGCGCACCTCATGGATCTCATCCGGAAATCCGCCTTCCAGAAGCAGGTCCGCGAGGGCGCCAAACCCACAGACCTATCCACATCCTTCAACACCAATCCCCAGTAGGAGACTGCATGTACCTAACCGGTTTTGCCGACGAGGCCGCCCGCGGCCTCGAGAGCCAGATCCGCGCCACGCGCGAACTGAGATGGTGTTGCATCGAGAGCCGCAACATCGACGACGTCAACATCCACAACCTCTCCGAGGCCGCATTCGATGCGGCGGCGGTCAAGCTCGACGCGGCCGGAATCCGGGTCAACTGCTTCGGATCCGCCATAGCCAACTGGGCCAAGGATGTCCGCAAGCCGTTCGACACCGACCTGCAGGAGACCGCGCGCGCGATTTCCCGCATGCGGCGCCTGGGCACGAAGATGATCCGGATCATGAGCTACCCGCCCTTCGGGGATCGTCCGCTCGACGACCAGATGGCGGAGACACGCATAGTTCGCCTGCGCGAGCTCACGCGCCGCTTCCTCGACGCGGGCATCCAGCCGGTCCACGAGAACTGCATGAACTACGGCGGTCTCGGCTGGCGCTTCTCGCTGCGCCTGGTCGAGGAGGTGCCGGGACTCAAGCTGGTTTTCGACACCGGCAATCCGGTGGCGACCTTCGACCGCACTGCGCCGGCACCCCACCCCATGCAGTCTTCGTGGGAGTTCTACCGGCACGTGCGCGAGCATGTCGCGTATGTCCACATCAAGGACGGCGTGAACACCGACGGCAAGACGACATGGACCTTCTGCGGCGAGGGCCAGGGCGACGTCCGCCGCATCTGCGCCGATCTCATCGCGCGCGGGTACACCGGCGGCATCTCGATCGAGCCGCACCTGGCCGTCGTCGCGCACGACAGCAGCGTCACCTCGTCGGACGACATCCGGTATGCCAACTACGTCGAGTACGGCCGCCGCATGCGACGGCTCCTCGAGGAGATCGGCGCGTCCATCGAATAGCGCCACCCGCATTTCAAGCGCCAGCCCCACATCAGCAAACCCATGCGTCACACGCCCGGAATCGCCAAGGCCCGCGGATTCGACCCCGCAGAGTTCGGATGCAACGTCTTCGGTCTGAAGACGATGCGCAACTACCTCTCCGAGCATGCCTACCGCTCGCTGACCTCGACGATCGTCCAGGGGCAGCCCATCGATCCGGCGATCGCCGACGAGGTCGCCGACGCCATGCGCACGTGGGCCGTCGAGCGCGGGGCCACGCATTTCACCCACTGGTTCCTCCCGCTGACGGGCACCACGGCCGGCAAGCACGAGGCCTTCCTCTCGCCCGACGGCG
>CAYRPP010000451.1:0-1450 GCA_964426115.1 uncultured Lentisphaerales bacterium
GCCAGCCGGAAGGTCTTGCCCGTGCCGGCCGAGGCGGAGATCGCGCGGTTCCGGATCTGGCTCACGGCGCGGCCCTCCAGGGCGCGGGCGGGCGCTCCAGGGTGGTTTCGGGATTGTCGAGCAGGAGGCCCGCGAAGTCGTCCCGATACCCGCCGGCAAGCTCGCCCGGCGGCCAGAAGATTCCCGCGCGGATGCGCGCGATCACCGCCTCCGCGCAGGCCAGTGCCGAGCCATGCAGAGCGTCGCAGTAGCCGTCCCAGAGCGCGAAGCCGCCGGAGCCCAGCGCGCTCGGCAGCAGGATGTAGCCCGTCAGGAAGCCGGAACCCAGTTCCCCGCGAACGAACTCGCGGTACAACGGCAATTGCAGATCGGCCCAGCGCTTGTTCTTGGCCAAGGTATCGGGCACCAGTGTCTCGGGCATCTGCTCCGACTTGCGCCGGGAGCCGAAGTGGACCTCGGCGGGCGTGCGGGCCTTGTCGGAGGTTTTGTAGTCGAGCACGGCGGAATCGCCTGTCTTGGTGTTGCGGTCGATGCGGTCGATCCGACCCTTGATCGTCAGGCCGCCGAGCGTGCAGCTCCGTGCCTGCTCGTGCTGCACGATCTCCCATCCCGCCTGGTGCCAGGCCACCTGCTGGGCGGCGAACGCGCGCAGGCGGCGCGCGGCGCTGTCGAGGGCCAGATCGACACCCAGCCAGGGACGGACACCGTACTGCCGCCGGATGCGTTCCCGCAACCGCTCCTCCAGCCACTGGCCCAGCTTCTCAGCGTCGCCGCAGCCCCAGAGCGCCGCCCCTTCGTCCGCCATGTCGTCGAGCGTGTCGTGCACCAGTGTGCCGAAGGCGCGCGCGTCGGGCTCGCGGGCGCGGTCGTCGAGCGGCTCCATCCCGAGCACCTCGCGCAGGTAGAAGCGCAGCGGACAGGCGAGATAGGCGCGGAACAGCGTGGGCGAGAGCTCGCGCGCACGCCTGTCGCTGAAGACCCCGGCCGGCAGCCGGGCTGGATCTAGTTTGAAACTGACCTGGTAGGCCGAGGCGCCCCGGGCGGCGGGCGGCTCGCGGAAGAGCAGGCGCGCGCGCTCCGCCAGTTGATCGTCGGGGCAGTGGAAGAGGAGCCGCGAGGGACGTAGCGGATCGCCGGCGGCGGAGGTTTTGCCCACCAGCAGAATCGTCCGGCCGCCGGTGCGGCGCTGGGCCAGCATCGCGGTCAGCACGTAGGCGTCGCGCGCCACGCGCAACGCGTCGTCGCGCAGCCCGAGCCCATGACGCAGCGTGTCGGGGAGGAAGAGATCGCCGACCTGGCCGTCGGGCACATAGCCCTCGTTCATTCCGGCCACGAAGAGCAGCGGGGCGGGATTCCAGGCCAGTTCGAGCCAGCCCTCGAGTTCGAGCGGCTCGTTGCGCCGCTCGGGCCTGATCTGGCCCTCGCGCAGGCGCGCCAGGAGCACGGCGGC
>CAYRPP010000452.1:0-1440 GCA_964426115.1 uncultured Lentisphaerales bacterium
CCCGCCGCCGGATGGTCCGCAGCTACCTGGCGGCGATTGACAACGACCGCGAGCGCTCGGTCTGCTTTTTCCTGATGCGCGGCCTGGACGATGCCGCCATCAGGACGCAGCTGGGAATCGGCCCGGTGCGCCTGGAAGCCATCAAGCTGCGGATTGCCTTCGGCCTGAAGGCGGCCGGCATCCAGGTCGGGGAGATGGCCAGCGAGGCGTGAACCTTTGGCCATGCCAGAACAACAACGTGACCCCATCACCGGAGCGTGGTGGAAGATGACTCAGGAACACCAACACCCCAACAGGAGAAACCCATGCGTAACGCCCCCGCCTTGATTCCCCGCGACCCTCGAACCATCCGTTCCGTCACCATGAACGGCGTCACCAAGTTTGCGGCCATCGACATCTGCAACATCCTGGGCTACCCCAAGGCCAACAAGATTCTTGGGCGCTACTGCAACAGCACCCCCGAATACATCCGGATGCGGACTGCCGGCGGCCCGCAGTATGTCCGGGTCATCGAACGGGCCGACATCGAGGCCATCCTCAATCATTCCAAGCGTCCCGCCGCGCCGGCCCTGCGCCAATGGCTGGACCGGGAAAACGCCCGGCAGCGCCGTGGGCTGCATCGCTTCTGGAACCGTCTGCGGCAGCTCATCACGAACGGGAGAGTATAATGACCCTGTTGCACAACGCCCAACTGTACCACGCGGCGGGGCTGTCCGTCCTGCCGGCCCGCCGCTTGGAGAAGCGCCCGGCCATTCCCTCCTGGAAGGAGTTCCAGAAGCAGCTTCCCACCGCCAACCATGTCGCGGCCTGGTTCGCTAATGAGCACGATGCCCTCTGCGTCATCTGCGGACAGGTCTCCGGCAACCTGGAAGTCCTCGACTTCGATCACCAGGGCGAGCTTTTCGACGCCTGGCTGGCCGCCATCCCGCAGGAGATTTGCGATCGCCTCGTCGTCGAACAGACTCCATCGGGCGGCTATCACGTCGCCTATCGCTGTCCAGAGGGCATCTCCGGCAACTTGAAACTGGCGGTGGGATTGCGGGACGGCAAGCGCATGACGCTCATTGAGACGCGCGGCGAAGGCGGTCTCGTCCTCTGCGCGCCCACCGAGGGCTACGAGCTCCTGCAGGGCGACTACGCGCGCCTGGGCGCTCTTTCCGGCAACGAGCGCATCACGCTCCTGGATGCCGCCTGGCGCCTCAATGAGCTCGTCGAGGAGAACAAGGCCGAGAAGCAGGCCAATGAGGACACACGGTTCACGACCCGCCCCGGCGACGACTACAACGCCCGCGGCGACTTCCCCGCGCTTCTGCAGGCGCATGGCTGGGCGTACTTGCGCACCATGCCGGATGGCAACCAGCACTGGCGTCGTCCGGGAAAGGAAGGCGACCACACGTCCGCGACCTTGAAGGACGGCTCCTTCTATGTGTTCTCGTCCAA
>CAYRPP010000453.1:0-1439 GCA_964426115.1 uncultured Lentisphaerales bacterium
AGCGTGACGAGGTTGCAGGCGTTGCGGATGAGCGCCTCGCGCTCGAACTCGCCGATACCGCCACCGACCGCCGCGCAGAGCGCCGAGAGGGGAAACGCCGCCGTGTAGGCGCCGCTGAGACTGCCCAGTTGCGGCGTGACCTTGAAGAACCGGCCGAGATCGGAGAGCCGCTCGAAGGATCCCTTGCCCTGCAGCCACTGCGCCAGCTCGACGGCATCGTTGCAGTTCCCGGCCGTTGTGGATGGAATCACGGGGCCGGGGCTGGCAGGGGTATGCGTGTACAATTCGGTCTGCACCGGCAGCTTGTTGAACACGGTCCCCAGAACCTCGCGGTTGCGCGTGTTGAGGTTTACCAGGCCGCGCCGCCCCTTGTCGGGATCGCCGATCACGAAGTAGTCGAGCACGGGGTGGTAGCCGATGGAGGGCAGGATATTGTTCGGGTAGAGGCCATCGTTGGGAATGCTGTTCACGGCATGCCCATGATCGTAAAGTGCGATTGTCAGCCATAGGCCGATAGGCAGGTACCCCAGTTCGCCGACCGATTGCAGGGGCCCGTCGGCCACGTGCGCCCGCCGCTGCGAGGTAAATGGGCCGAGATGGGAGTTTTCATAGTCGCCCACGCGCACCTCATCGGTGATGATGCGGAAATAGTCCGTCATTGTCATGGCGTCGCTCAGCATGTGCAAGCCGAGCGAATTCATGTTTTTCAGGTTGGGTTCGGGCGGACAGACATAGCCGTTGGCGAACGCTGCAAGCTGATTGAGCGGCGCCTCCGACGGTATCGAGCCCCGGTCGACCCAGTTGTCATCCCGGCTCGCCCGCCAGAATTGATAAATGCCGCTCCAGTTGAAGCGCGCATCCATGGCTTCAGACCAGATGGAGAGGGATGGCACGTCCGGATAACGGCTGTTCCGGAAATCGGCGCCGGTCATGGTGATTATCATCATCGGAGGCTCTTCCCCGTCGATGGCGGGGGTTCGACGGATCACCTTGCCGCTGCTGTTCTTCGTCCATCCCCTGGTGCCGACCGCGAAGGACAAGAGGGCCGGCCTGCCCGCGCTTAACCGTTTCTTGACTTCCCGCTTTACAAGCTGGCTGGTATTGTTGACGACTTCAAATTCGTTGCCGGGGCCGCAGTTGGGGATCGTGCTCTTCAGAATGACCGGCTCCTGCGGCAGCAACTCGCTTTCCCCCCATGCCGTTTGACCGCCGGTATTAAAGAAAGTCATTTCGGCCTCCAGCGTGAACGGCCCTTTCACGGTCTGGAACGGGTAGTCGAATTGCGCCGAGCAGCGATACGTCACCGTATGGGTCACCCAGGGATCGGGTTCCGCTTCGGTCGGGGCATTGGTCGAGGCGGTATAGAACAGGTCGGCCACGGCCAGCGAGAAGAGCGGCATGGCCTCGGTCGCGGGGCGGGCGAACTTCTCCTCGTCCGT
>CAYRPP010000454.1:0-1432 GCA_964426115.1 uncultured Lentisphaerales bacterium
TCGCTGCCGGCCAGTCCGCCCAGCTCGATGCGCCGGTCGTCGACGGCGAGCGAGCCGAGCGTCATGTTGCGCAGGGCCAGCGTGTTCAGCAGTTCCGGCAGATGGGCCGCGAGCTGCGACTCGCCGAAGGCCTCCACCTCGGGATTGAGCCGCGTGTCGAGTTCGCGCCGCGCCAGTTCCACGGCCGCCGCGCCGCGTGCCGGCAGCGGCCCTCCGGCGAGGCGGCAGGCCGCCTGCACCACCTGGCGGTCAAGGCGTTCCAGCGCGCGGCGGCTCTCGCGCAGCCGCGCGAGCTGCGCGCCGGCGAGCGCCAGGCCCGCCAGCAGCAGCACCGCGGCCTGGAAGGACTGGGCGCGCATCTCGCGGCGCCGCGCGGCAGGATGTGCGCGCAGCGCGGCGCGCAAGTCGCCGGCTCCGTCGCCGTCGGCCGCCAGCGCCTCGGATGCTAGTGCCGTGGCGAGGCAGGCACGGGCGTCGGGGACGAGGCGGATCACCGTTCCGGAACAGGCGGGCGTGGCGCGCAAGGTCTCCAACAGGGTTTGGTCCGCGGCTTCGCCGCAGAGCAGAAGGCTGCCCGTCGGCAGGTTCCAGCGGGCGGCATAGACCTGGATGCCGCGGCCGACCGCGGCGCAGTCGCCCGGAGGCAGCGTGAGGCAGCTTCGCATCTGGCCGCCGCATCCGGCCAGCAGCGTGGCGTGGCGCGCGCCGGCATGCAGCAGGAGCTGGAGCGTGGCGTCGCCGGCGGAGGAGTCAGAGTGATCGCCGGCCGTCATCCAGCGCCAGAGGGCGTGCGCGGCGGGCACGATCCGTTCGGCAATGGCGGCCGGATCCGCAGCCGCGAGGCGCATCTCCAGCGCCGTACGGTCGATGGCGTAGGCGAGCAGGGCGGGCGGCGCGCCGCGCGCGGCGCACGGCACCCACGTCACCGCGCACTGCTCGACGGGCATGGGGAGGCGCAGGTCGAGCATACCCGCCGCGAGACGCTCCGCCTGCGCGCGGTTGCGCGCGGGCGGCTCCAGGCGTTCCGTGAAGACCGCGTCCATGGGCAGCGCCGCGGCGCAGCGCGCGCCGTCGGGGCGCTGCCGTCGGATGGTTTCAAGCGGCACGGGGGCCAGGCAGGCCCCCCCCGGCCGTCGCCAGGCGGCCACGGCCAGCGGCGGATCGAGAGTCGTGTCGACGCCGATCCAGGCCCGGCGCGGCAGGCGGGCCAGGGGTGTCTGGAGATCGGCGGGCATGGCGTGTCGCGGCGGTCATCCGGACGGACGACTTCGTCTAGTAGCCCAGTTCCTTCTCGGTCTCGGCGATGGCCTCCTCGATGATGTCGATGCCCTTGATCAGCGCGGCATCCTCCATCACGATGGGCGGGCTCATGCGCAGGATGTGGCCGGCCGGCACCCAGGCCAGGCCCTTGCGGAAGGCCTTCTGGTAGACC
>CAYRPP010000455.1:0-1431 GCA_964426115.1 uncultured Lentisphaerales bacterium
GAGCTCGTGCCGCTTGAATTCTGGCATAATGGCTCCAAGCTGGACAGTTGGATTGCCTGCGCCAACCAGCAATACCTGGAATTGCGTCCTGCTCGGCTAAACCCAATCCCGATGGGCGCCACACTGATGCTGCAATTCCAGGTCACGGTTGAGACACTCAATTCCGACCGGTTCACGCGGTTCGACATGCGGCGAACCGAACCTTTCGGAGTGTATCTGCCTGGGTGCTGGGTTATACCCTCCGGTTCGACCAACCTGCTGGGCGTGGCCGATTGGAGCGCCCAAGCCGGACTAGAACGCAAATATTTCGTCCCGACGTTGGAGTTCATGACCGTCAACTACGCCGACGGCGGCGCCTACATCTCGCATGTGTACGACACGCGCAGCGACGCGCCCAAGACCTTCGAATGGGTCGCGGACATCCCCTCCGGCGCCACGCTCGCACTGTACGCCCGGTCGGGCCACGAACTGACGCCGGACGGCTTCGGCATCGCCGGCGCCCTCGACTGGGCCAGCGTGCAGCCGGCCGCCGACGGCGCGGAGTTCATCGAGAACACCGGGCGCTATGTCCAGTTCCGCGCCGTTTACACTGCCCAGCCGTCGCAGTACTACCCGGGCACCGGAGACGTCGGCGGCCACGGCCCCTACCGCAGCGACACGCCGCGCCTGCGCCAGGCGCGCTTCGTCTGGGACGGCGAGGAGCGGTATGTGGACGTCGCGGCGGATCTGCTCAAGTCGCCCGACTGCGGCATCTTCAAGGTCGATGTCGACGGGCGCGAGTTGATCCAGGGCGTGACCATGGAGATCGAGATCTTCAAGGACGTGCGCACGGAGGGCGGGCGCAAGACGCGCCTGCGCTCGGCCATGACCGCCGAGGTCGATCCGCGCAACGAGAGCATGTAGGGGACGGGAGAACGACCCAGACCAGCGCCGCCAGGTATCGGCAAGGAGACCGCCATGAGAAACAGGCCAAGGCAGGGTTCCGCACTGCTGATAGTCATCGGCATCGTGCTCGTGGTAAGCATCACGACCGCCGCGCTGAGCTACCACGCGACGCAGCAGATGCACGCGGCCAAGGTGACCCGCGAGCAGCTCAAGGCCCGGCTCATCGCCGAGTCGGGCCTCAACAAGGCCTTCCATGCCGTCCAGACCAACTTCAGCCTGGTCGCCGACTACTCCGAGACAAACGCCTTCGGCGACGGCACCTATTTTGTGACGTCCCTCCCGATGACGTCGGAGGATGGCCAGGAGATTGAGAACCGCGCCCAGATCGTCTCGCGGGGCGTATGCGGCATCGGACGGGCGACGGTGACCATCGACATCGAGAACCGGCCGCTGACCAGCGACGACGACGACCCGAGCGACAACTACTTCGGCCTTTACTATGATCTGCTGGTGGGCGGCACGCTCAACCTGAAGGGCAACTTCTGG
>CAYRPP010000456.1:0-1428 GCA_964426115.1 uncultured Lentisphaerales bacterium
AGCCTGTCCGCTTTTGCTCGCTCCAACTTGTCCGCTTTTGAAAACTCCACGACACGGAACTGCTTTCGCAGCGCGGCGCATTGTGATATGCTGTAAATGCTTTTCCGATGCGCTATTCCAGGACTGGAGTCTGACGATGGGCGGTTTCTTCGGAGTTATATCCCGCGATTCTTGCGTGAACGACGTGTTCTATGGCACGGACTATCATTCGCACCTCGGCACGCGCCGCGGCGGCATGGCGGTGCTGGGCGCATCCGGGTTCGTCCGGCGCATCCACGACATCTCCAATGCGCAGTTCCGCAGTAAGTTCGAGTGCGAGCTGGCGGACTTCGGCGGACGCGCCGGTCTCGGCGTGATCAGCGACTACGAGGACCAGCCGCTGCTGATCACATCGCATCTCGGAACCTACGCCATCGTCTCGGTCTGCTGCATCCGCAATCTAGACAAGCTCGCCAAGACCCTATTCGCCGTGCGGCGAGGCCACTTCTCCGAGACCAGCGGACATGGGATCAACCCCACGGAGATGGTGGCCGCCCTGATCAACACGCAGTCCAGCTTCGAGGAGGGTATCCAGTACGTCCAGGAGTCGGTCGAGGGTTCCTGCTCGATCCTCATCCTGACGGAGAAAGGCGAGCTCTACGCCTCGCGCGACCGCTACGGGCGCACGCCGGTGGTGCTGGGACGCAAGGACGGCGCCATGGCGGCGGCGATGGAGTCGTGCTGCTTCCCCAACCTCGGCTTCCAGATGTACCGCGAGCTAGGTCCCGGCGAGGTCGCCCTCCTCGCGCCGGAGGGCGACGACGTGCGCGCCCTGCCGCGCCCCGACCTGCGCATCTGCGCCTTCTTCTGGATCTACTTCGGCTTCCCGGCCTCATCCTACGAGGGCGTCAACGTCGAGGACGCCCGCTACCGGTGCGGCGAGCGGCTCGCGCGCCGCAGCCCCGTGGAGGCCGACCTCGTGGCCGGCGTGCCGGATTCGGGCGTCGGCCACGCCCTTGGTTTCGCGCTGGGGGCCGGCATACCCTACAAGCGCCCCTTCGTCAAGTACACGCCGACCTGGCCGCGTAGCTTCATGCCGCCCGATCCGGCCAAGCGCAGCCTGATCGCCAACAAGAAGCTGATCACCATCCCGGAGCTGATCCAGGGGCAGCGTATGATCTTCTGCGACGACTCGATCGTACGCGGCAACCAGCTCCAGGAGCAGTCGAAGCGCCTCTACGACTGCGGCGCGCGCGAGATCCACATGCGCATCGCCTGCCCGCCGCTGCTCTTCGGCTGCCGATTCCTCAACTTCTCGCGCTCGGGTTCGGAGGACGAGCTCTTCGCCCGCAAAATCGCACGGCAACTGGATGGGGAGAGCGTCGATTTCCGTGACTTCTGCGATCCCGACTCGGACCGCTACCGGGCCATGGTAGACCGCATCCGCAG
>CAYRPP010000457.1:0-1406 GCA_964426115.1 uncultured Lentisphaerales bacterium
AGGCAATTGTGCGGCAGAGCGACCACGTCAGAAGACATAACTCAGGGCGATGCCGTAGGTTGAGTGCTTCATGGTGAACTCGCCCTCGCGCTCCAGAACCTTGTTCCCCGAGAAGTCGTGGTAGAAGCGGGCTTTCGAGGTCAGGTCGATCTGGCGCATCATCACATCCAGCCGGGCGCGCCGGTGGAGCCGTACGGCGAGGCCAAGAGTGAAGAAGGTCGCCGAGTCGTCCTCCACCTCGATCAGGCGGCCCATGGACAAGGGAACATCGGGTGCGCCGGCGGCGGCGTAGCTTTCCGGCGAGTCGTATCCCAGGCGCCACCAGTCGTCGTGTTCGAACGTGGCGCTCCAGGGCGCATACCCGATTCCGGCGTACGGCGAGAGGTAGTCGGTGACGGGGTAGCTGGCCATGGCGGAGAAGACCAGCCCAGACATGCGCAGGATGCCGTCGCTCATGCCGTTGTTGTAGTTACGGGTGCGGGCGGCCACCTCGTCCTGGGATAACTCCACGCCGAAGTAGGGACAGAACTGGTAGCCCACAAAGGGTCGCACACCCGACTTCTCCTGCTGCTCGAGCTCGTTCACGTATCCCAGAAAGGTGCGTCCACCGTCCCGGTCGGCCGGACGCGAGGTCTCCTTGAGTTTGTTGCTGACCAGACGCAGGCCCACCGTCAGGTGTTCGGCGATGATCGGATCGATGTGCTGTTTGTAGAAGGACGCCGTGCGGTCCAGAGGCGATGCGCCGTAGGCGGGCGGCGTATCGCCGTGCGCGCGCTCAGTCACCGCGGCGGCGGACTGATCCGGGATCTGCGTCGGCTCCTGGCCCGCGCCCGTATCGCCGGCCGGCTCGGCCGCGCCCAGCGCGCAGCCGCAGAGCGCCAGCACCGCGAAGCCCACTCTGCCCGCCCATGCCGGGCCGCGTGCCGCCGCCCGCCAGCTTGCCCGCCGCGACCGGAATCCGCCGATCAAGGTATCCATGTTTGTCTCCTGTTGCCGCCCGATCTTCCCCGCGGGCTCCACGCCGCGCAAGGCCAGGAACAACCAGCCTCGGCCGGATGCCGGGGCGGCCCTCACGGTAAAGGGCGGTGTAAACTGTTTACATCAAGATCATCACATCAAGTTGCGTCCGACGGTGCCGCGGGCTCCGCGGGTGCCGGCGCGGGAGGCGCGGGAGGCGCGGGAGGCGCAGGAGGCGCAGGAGGCGCAGGAGGCGCCGATGGCGGCGCGGGCGGGGTGTCGGGCCGCTTGCCGCCGCCCTTTGCGGGCTTCTGCGGCCGGGCCGCAAGCAGGCAGCCCAGCAGGCGCCCCAACAGGCGCGGCGGCTGCTCGCAGACGGCCTCGCCCTCCAGCTCCTTGATCACGCGCTGCATCACCTCGAACCCCAGATCCTTGTGGGCGTTCTCGCG
>CAYRPP010000458.1:0-1406 GCA_964426115.1 uncultured Lentisphaerales bacterium
GTGGCGCGGGTGCCGGGGCGCGAGGAGGCGATCGTGAGGTAGCGGCCGAAGTTGTAGAGCAGCGCGATGAGCGTCGGCGGTGCGTGCTTCTTTGCGGGGGAGCCTTCGATGAGCTCGCCGGTGGGGATGCCGGCCTCCGCGGGGGGGGCGTCGAGCGTCAGGCGCGAGCGGTCGTAGAACGTCCCGACGTCCGCGACATGCGCCGTCAGGAGCGCGTCAAAGCCCTTTGATTCGGCCGCGTCGAGGTCGGCCGCGCACTGCGCGCGGAAATCGATGCCCGACGCCTCGGGGTTCGTGTCGCAGTCCTTGAAGTTGGAGCGGATGGCGACGAGCAGCAGCAGGTCTTTCGCGCCGTCGATCGCGAGGCGGCCGTCCGCGGCGCGGCAGACGGCGCCGGGGGCGACGGCGCGCACCGCGACGCGGAAGGCGATGCCCGTGAGGCCGTCGGCGGTCTCGTAGGTCGCGGAGCGGGTCTGGCGGGTCCAGGCGGGACAGACGCCATCGAAGAAGAGCTCGCGGCCCGACACGGAGACGGCGCCCTTGACGGGCGAGTCGAAACCGAGGCGGTAGTCGCGCGGCTTCGCGGAGCGGATGCGTTTCACGAAGACCGCATCCGGATAACTGCAGAAAGAGACGGCTGAGACTTTGCCGGAAGTGATGGAGAAGGTGCAGGTGTCGACGGCGCGGCGGAGGTCGAGTGCGCGGGAGAAGCCGTGCGCGCCGGGGTCGTCGGCGGCGATGTGGAGGTTGCCGGCCGTGACGAAGACCGCGGAGTCGCGGAAGCCGGGGCCCGGTGCTTCGCCGCAGATTTTCCAGAACCTTTGCGAAGCCTGGGTGTATTTTTCGGCGCGGAGTAGGCGGCGGAGCCCCGGCAGCTTGTCCTTGAGGACGACCGGATAGTCGGAATCGGGCCGGCCCGACCAGAGCGTGTCCTCGCTGAAGGCCACGGTGTCGTCGGCCGTGCCGTCGAAGACCATTGCGCCGATCCTGCCGTTGCCGAGGGGATAGGCCTCGTTCCAGTTGGCCGCGGGGGCCTTTTCGAAGAGCGTTTCCTGGCTGTTCATGAGCTCCTTGCGGCCCGCGTCCGCCGCGGGTGGCGCGCCGTTCCTGGCGCATGGCGGGAATCATATCACATCCCGTGCCAACCGTGGCGCCCGCCCCCGCCAAAAATTTTTCCGGGGTGGCTTGACGAAAAGGCGATCAGCATGTAATCTGTTACAGTTTTCATTTTAGCCCGGGTCGGCTAAAACGAACCACGAACAAGGCACTGGGCAGTTGCCCCCATGCTGCGCCGCGCTTGCGGGGTGGAATGGGAGGTTATCTGTTTCACGGCTGAGTGGGGACAACGGTCACGAGCCCATGTAGCTCAGTCGGTAGAGCACTTCCTTGGTAAGGAAGAGGTCAGC
>CAYRPP010000459.1:0-1402 GCA_964426115.1 uncultured Lentisphaerales bacterium
CCGCACGCCGGCGCCATGGACGATATCCCGTCCGCGGAGCACGACGAACCGGAAACCGTGGCCGAGTTTTTCCCGCTCGAGGCGCTGGACGCCGCCCCGCCCATGGACGAGGATGTGGTCGTCCTCGACGACATCTCGGCCGACGATGTCGAGGCGCTCGACGCCGATTTCACCGACGCGCCGCACCCGGCCGACGAGAGTCTCGACGACGGCATGCAGGAGTTCGACGAGGCCGACGACCTGCGGCAGCCAACCGATGCCATGGGGTTCGACGACATCGCGGCGCTGGACATCGACAACCTGGCCATCGCCGCCGACCAGGCGGTGGCCAAGGCCCAGCGCGAGGAGCGCAACGAGCGGATCAAGGGGCTCATCAAGAAGGGGCACGCCCAGGGCTACCTGACCATCGACGACATCAATCGCGGGCTGCCCGAGTCGGTCATCAAGGACACCCAGATCGAGGCGTACCACGCGATCCTGCGCGGTATGGACATCGACATCATCGAGACGTCCGAGGTCGACAGCTACCGCCAGGACGTGGAACGCAACGGCCCCAGGACACGCAACGCCAAGCTGGACTTCTTCGACGACCCCATACGCATGTACCTGCACCAGATGGGCCAGGTGCCGCTGCTGACGCGCGAGCAGGAGGTGGAGATCTGCAAGCGCATCGAGGGATCCGAGAACCAGATCCGCGACCTCTTCAACCACTTCGGTTTCACGCCCCTGCTCTGCCTCAACCTGCTGGACAAGCTGGAGACGGGCTCGGAGCGCTTCGACCGGGTGGTGACGGACAAGTTCGTCGACAGCCGCGACGTCTACATCGAGCGCCTGCCGCGCCTGCGCAAGGCGCTGCGCGCGAGCCACGAGAAGATGCAGGAGGCCTTCCGCAAAAGCCAGGAGGCCAAGAACGACAAGGCCCGCCTGGCGCGGGCGGAGCGCGCCATTGAGAAGGCGCGCCACGACCTGCTCGGCGCCATCAACGACCTGAACCTGAAGCAGAAGGTCATCGAGTCGCTCTGCACCGAGGCCGACGAGCGCGTCTACCGCGTCTACCAGTCGCTGGCTGGCGAATGCCGGCGCCACGCGCGGCCTCCGAAAAGCCAGAAGAAGACCCGCCTGATCGCCGAGGCCCGCGCGCGCATGTCGACCATCGAGAAGGACTTCTGCATGACGCCGGAGGAGTTCCTCGGCCAGTTCAAGATGCTCCGCGACGCCCTGCGCTCGGGCCAGAAGGCCCGCACCGAGATGGTCGAGGCCAACCTGCGCCTCGTCATCAGCATCGTGAAGAAGTACATGAACCGCGGACTCTCCTTCCTGGACCTCATCCAGGAGGGCAACACCGGGCTCATGAAGGCCGTGGAGAAGTTCGAGTACCGCCGGGGCTACAAGTTCAGCACCT
>CAYRPP010000460.1:0-1397 GCA_964426115.1 uncultured Lentisphaerales bacterium
CTCAGCGGCGTCATCGTCAGCGCCATGGCATCGAGCCTGCTGATGCTGCTGCTCTCGCTGGCGAGTGCCGAGGGCCTCCATAGCGTGACATGGTGGACCCTGGGCAACCTGCAGGGCGGCTCGCCGGAACTACTGGCGGCCTGCGCCGTGTGCGCCGCCGCCGGCTTGCTGGCCAGCGCCGCCATGGCGCGCGAGCTCAACGCTCTGGCGCTAGGAACGCCGATGGCCCACCATCTGGGCGTTCACCCCGGCCGCGCCGCCGCCCTGGCGTTGGCCGCCGCCACGCTGGCCGCGGCGGCGGCCGTGGCGCTGGCGGGACTGATCGGCTTCGTGGGCCTGATCGTGCCGCATGCCGTGCGGCACTGGACCGGCGCGGACCACCGCCGGCTACTGTGGGGCTCCGCCCTGGCCGGAGGCACGATGCTCGTGCTGTGCGACACACTGGCGCGTCTTCTCATGGCCCCGCGTGAGCTCCCCGTTGGGGTCATCACCGCGCTCGTCGGCGGCCCCTTTTTCCTTGTGCTTCTCCGCCGCCGCCGGCAACAGTGGAGCGTGGGATGAGCCCGGTCGCGCCCGTGCTGCGGCTCGACGCCGTGACGGCCGGCTACCGCGGCCATCCCGTGCTGCGGGATCTCTCGTTGGACATCGGGGAGGGCGAATGCGTGGCGATCCTGGGCCCCAACGGCGTCGGCAAGACCACATGCATCCACGTGGCCACCGGCCTGCTGCCCTGCCAGGCGGGCGAGGCGCGGCTCTTCGGGGAACCGGTGGCGCGCATCCCCACCGCGCGCCGCGCGCGTCTGGTGGGCGTGGTGGCGCAGGAACTCGCCACCCCCATGGCCTTCACCGTCGGCGAGATGGTCATGATGGGCCGCACGGCGCGGCTGGGACGCTGGACCGCGCCCGCGGCGCACGACCGCGCGGCGGTCTCAGAGGCCATGGAAATGACCGGCACGCAGGCGCTGGCCGAGCGCGCCTTCCCGTCGCTCAGCGCCGGCGAGCGCCAGCGCGTCGCGCTGGCCATGGCACTGGCCGGCGAGCCGCGCCTGCTGCTGCTCGACGAGGCCACCGCGCATCTCGACCTCGGACACCGCCTGGATATCGTACGCCTGATCCGCCGCATCAGCGCCGCGCGCGGGCTGGCCGTCGTGGCGGTCGTCCACGACCTCAATTTGGCGGCCGAATGCTTCCCGCGCCTGGTGCTCCTGGCGGAGGGGCGCGTGGCTGCCGACGGCCCGCCGGAAGCCGTGATCGAAGCCGGCCTGCTGCGGCGCGTCTACGGCTGCGAGGTCGCGGTGCAGCGCGACCATCTGGCAAACTGCCTGCGGGTGTTTCCCGTATTTTAGGAATGACACACGGATCGCGGGCCGCTTCAGCCTGGAGGTGAACGAGGCCTT
>CAYRPP010000461.1:0-1391 GCA_964426115.1 uncultured Lentisphaerales bacterium
TCCAGGCCTCGCTGACCGGCCACCTCGTCTTCAGCACGCTCCACACCAACGACGCCGCCGGCGCCGTCACGCGCCTTGTCGACATGAACGTTCCGCCCTATCTCGTCTCCTCGACGCTCGAGGTCGTGCTGGCGCAGCGACTCGTGCGCACCATCTGCAGCAACTGCAAGACGCCCTACGTGCCGGACGACGACACACTACGGCGCCTCGGCATGCGGCGCGAACAGATCGGCGACCGGCCCTTCTACTACGGGCGCGGCTGCCCCGTCTGCAACAACGCGGGCTACAAGGGCCGCAAGGGCATCTTCGAGTACCTGCGCGTGAACGAGCCGATCCGCCAGTTGATCAACGAGCGCAAGCCCACCCTGATTATCCGCGAGAAGGCCCGCGAGCTGGGCATGCGCACCATGCGCGAGGACGGCGTCCGCAACGTGCTCGACGGCTACACGACCGTCGACGAGATCCTGAGGTACACCTGACCATGGAGAACATCGTCATCCTGGGCAGCGGACCGGCCGGTCTGACCGCCGCCATCTACGCCGCGCGCGCCGGTCTCGCCCCGCTGCTGGTCGACGGCATGCAACCCGGCGGACAGTTGACCGACACGACGGATGTGGAGAACTACCCGGGTTTCTCCGAACCGGTCGGCGGACCCGAGCTGATGGACCGCATGCGCCGCCAGGCGCAGCGCCTCGGCGTGACCTTCCGCATGGACGAGGCCGCGGCGGTGCGCCTCGCCGCCGGCGCGGAGACACCCGATTCCGGGCGTGTCCACGACGTCACCCTGAGCCTCTCCGGCGAGAGGCTGCAGACGCGCGTGCTGATCGTCGCCACTGGCGCCTCCGCACGCTACCTGGGACTGGCCTCCGAGAAACTGCTGTTGGGTCACGGCGTGTCCGGCTGCGCCACCTGCGACGGAGCCTTCTTCCGCGACCAGCACGTGGCCGTCGTCGGCGGCGGCGACACGGCCCTCGAGGACGCGCTCTACCTCTCGCGCATCGCCGCTTCCGTCACCGTCGTCCACCGCCGCGACGCCTTCCGCGCTTCGAAGATCATGGCCGACCGCGTCCTGACTAATCCGAAGATCAAGGTCTGCTGGGATCACGTGGTCGAGGAGGTGCTGGATGTCTCGGCCAACACCGTGACCGGCGTGCGCCTGCGCCATGTCAAGACCGGGAAGATCACGGAGATGCCGCTGCAGGGTCTCTTCATCGCCATCGGTCACACGCCCAACACCACGCTCTTCAAGGGCCTGTTGGAGCTGGATGGCGAGGGCTACATCGTCGCCCGCGACTGCCGCACGAACGTGCGCGGCGTCTTCGCCGCCGGCGATGTGCAGGACCGCCGCTACCGCCAGGCGATCACCGCCGCGGGCAGCGGCTGCATGGCCG
>CAYRPP010000462.1:0-1389 GCA_964426115.1 uncultured Lentisphaerales bacterium
TCCCCAGCCTCTTCGCGCCCGACCTCTCGCATATCCTGGCCTCGGCCGCCGCGGGCCTTACCGAGATCGGCTGGCACGGCATCGCGATCAACCCCGAGTTCGGCGCCCGCACGCGCTACATCTCGGTCGTGACCGACGCCGAACTCACGCCGACCCCGATGTACGACGGACCGAAACTCTGCGACATGTGCATGGCCTGCGTCAGGAGCTGCCCCACGGCGGCGCTGAGAAAGGAACTGCTGCCGCCGCACGAGGTGCGGATCGCGGACAAGACCTTCCGCTACGCCAACAAGAACATCTGGCGCTGCGCCTGGGCCGAACACTTCAACCTCGACCTGAACTCGGAGAACCTCAAGCGCATGGACAAGGTCGGCGAGGCCGAGATCCTCGGGGAGATCGCCGCCAAGGGCACGCGCGGACACGAACGCGGCGTCTGCCAGAAGGTCTGCGTGCCGCCGCACCTGCGGACGGACGAGCCCAGCTTCGGCCGGCCCGGCAAGCAAATCGCCCAGCGCCGCATCAACCGGCGCTATCCCGACAACATGCCGACGCTGCGCAAGCTGCGCGACGATCTTTCGGCGGCGGCGGTCCGTATGGGGGCCGACCTGGTGCGCGTCGCCCCCCTGGCCCGGGACGTGGAAACGGTTCCCGGGTACTCGCTCCTGAAGGAACTGCCCGGCGCCCGCACCGTCATCGGACTGGTCTGGCGCGTGCCGGACGGCACCTGGGACAACGGACCGATGCATCAGGCCGCCGCGATGAGCTTCCATCATGTGCTGCTGCGCCTGGCGCGCCTTGTGGAGGATTGCGGATATCACGCCGCAAGCTACCGTACATGGGAACACGCCGGCAGCCTGTGCGGAGAGCTGGGCGAAATGCTTGCCATGGGCACAGCGTCGAAGGATCAGCCGGGGCTGCTCGCAAGTGCCGAGTTCGGCGCCGACGTCTGGCTCGGCGCCGTGGTTACCGACGCGCCGCTCGATCCCACGCCGCCGGCCGCGCCGGCCGCGCCCGCCCTCCCGCGGCGGCTCGATGCCGTCCGTCTGCGGCGCAAGCTCGAGCAGGCGGCGGATGCGCTGCACATCACCCGCTTCGGCGTCGCGCCGGCAGCGCGCTTCAACCGCACCGTCGGCGAGATCGCGGCCGCGGTCGACCTCAAGGCTATCGGCGAGCGCGTCGAGGATGTCGGCGTGACCTACCACGGCGTCTTCGAGCCCCGGATCTTCCGCGAGACCACCAGGGTAATGGCTCCGTCCGACCACCTCCAGGGCGCTAAGTCAGTGATCGTGCTGGGGCTCGATTTCCCCGAGGCCATCGTGGCCCATGCCGCCAAGCCCGATAGCCAGCAGATCGGCCCCTATGCCTTCTGGCAGTACCAGACCCGCAACG
>CAYRPP010000463.1:0-1389 GCA_964426115.1 uncultured Lentisphaerales bacterium
AACTGGCACTTGGCATCCATGCCGGCGGCGAAACGGACATCCTTCACGGTCGCGGTGTTCCTGTTGCCATGGAAAAGCACGTTCCTGGCCGCAACCGACGCGACGCCTGCCACGTTGAGCCCGCCGACACCGAGGCCGATGTCGTTGCAGTCCGCGAGAGTCACATTCTCAAGCACGGCCTTCATGTTGGCGCCCGAAAGATATATGGCGCCCCCGAGTGTCATGTCAGTAGAGCCCGAGCGGTTGCTGGTGCATCTGGCGATCAGCGAATTGCGGACAAGCAGGCTGCCCACAGCCGTGCCGGCGGCATAGATCGCGGAGCCGCTGGAAGAGGTCTGCGCTACAAGCGAACAGTTCGTGATCACGGTGTCGATAACCGAGGCGTTGCCGCCGACATAGATTATGCCATGTCGTGGCTGTCCGCCGGAGGATCGCACAATACAGTTGATCATCTCGCCATTCACGAAAACCGAACCTCCGGCCAAGTAGACGATACCGTGAACCGAATAGCCGGCGGTCTGCCAATTCCTCACGGCGCAGTTACGGATGATGGCGCGCTTGTCCGCCGTGATGGCGCGTCCAGGCCCGGAGCTGGTGTTGCCAGTCGGATAGATTTGCGGACGGAACAGGAGTCCGTCCAGGACGATGCCGTCCGCATTGAGGTACAAGGCCACGTTCGCGGCTGTACTCCCTGTGTTGGCGCCGATGACAATCGAATCGACAAGTGTCACGGAATCCAGTCCGTTGCGCGACTTGATGGTCAACGGAACGGTGATCTGGATATTGCCGTTCGTATAGACGCCGTCCTCGATGATAATCGTGTACGCGTTGGCGGAATTGTAGGCCACGGTGGCTTTCGCCACCGCATTAGTCAGTGTCGCAAATGGGTGGGACTCGGAACCGTCGTTGGAGTCGAGGCCGGTCGTGGCGACGCAGTAGGTCACTTCCGGCTTGAAGACCGCCGTCAGCTCGTATGGCTGGTCAGCGAGGAATGAGATCCGGGCGGAATACGGATCAACTACGGACTGCGGCACGTCGCCTTCCCAGCGGACGAAAGCGTAACCATTGGACGGCGTCGCCGTTACGGTGACGCGGGAGTCCACGGTGTACCAGTCACCGGTGGTGGACACCGAGCCGCCCGAGCCCGCCGTCAACGCGATCATATATTGTTGCGCGAAGTCCCATTCGAGGCGCTCGATGTCCGTGTGGGTGTAGACCAGCTCATTGGTGGCCGCCTCGCCCAGCAGCGTCTCCTCAAACGTGTCGCGATCAATGCCGTAGCGCGTCCATCCCGTGCATAAATACCGAATGCCTTCCGTGGCATCGTTCCAGATCCGCGAGACCGAGCAGGTGTATGTGTGGCCGTTCTCCAGGCCCTCGTGGAGTCCG
>CAYRPP010000464.1:0-1361 GCA_964426115.1 uncultured Lentisphaerales bacterium
CAGCTTAACCTTTCGCTCTTAATCCCACTTCTCACGTTCTTGTCTTACACCCTTTTGGAAGGTTTTGGAAGTTTTTAAGAACAGCAACGAATCGCAACCCGCCCATCTCACCCTCATCTGAACCCAACCCACAGGAGAAAACCCAATGAACGACAACCAACACCTGCTCGAAGCCCTGACCCTCGAAGGCGTGCTGATCTCCGTCAGCGTCCGCTTTTGGCGAGCGGCGAAGAAGCTCCAGGCAGCCGATCTGGGCCTGGATCCGCACGACGTGGCCGAGCGGCTGATCAGCCTGGGACACAAGCGGCTGCTGCCAAAGGACGCACTGGCTGCATTCGCCTTGATCGAAAGCCGTGCCCATGCCCTGGTCGAGGCCAGCACGTTCCCGTTCATGAACGGCATTGCCCGTTACCTGCCCAATGCCAAGCTGTCCGACGTGACGCACAGGCTGGCGCTGCTCGAATCCGAGTTCAACGGCGCCCGCACGGACTTCGCCGCCGAGTACGGCCGGCTCCGGAACGAGGCGATCCAGGAGTGGCACGAGGCCGCCGGGCGACTGGTGCGCGACCCCGCACGGGTTGTCGCCACGATCAACGCGGCCTTCCCGACCCCAGACCGGCTGGAGCGCTACTTCAGCTTCACGACGAGCCTGTTCCAGGTTCGCGCCCCCGAGGCGCTGGAGTCCGAGCTGATCGCGACGGCCGACCAGCAGGCGATCGTCGAGGCCCGCGCCCGGGCCGCCACGGAGGCCAAGGCCCGGATCGCCGAGGGGTTGGAGACCTTCGTGCAGGACGCCGTGGCGAGCCTGCGGGAGCAGACGGCCAGCCTGTGCGACGAGATGCTGGCCAGCATGCGCGACGGCAAGAGCGGGATCCATCAGCGGACCCTGAACCGGCTGGTCGACTTCATCGACCGCTTCAAGCAGCTCAATTTCGCGGGCGACCGGGATCTTGAAGCACGGCTAGAGGAGGTCCGCCGCCAGTTCCTGACCCGATCGGCCGAGGAGTACCGCGACAGCGACAGCGCACGGCGCAAACTCGATGCGGGTATCCGCGGCCTGGCCGAGGAAGCCCGCCGCCTGGCCCGGAGCGATTCGACCGAGATCGTCGAGCGATTCGGCCAGATGGGTGTGCGGCGGTTCAGCCTGTCGGACGCCGCTTGATCGATACTGATGAGGCCCGCCAGGGCTCCTGCCGTGCCTGATGGCCGGCGGGGTAAGCCGGCCCCGTGCCGGTGGATAGCTGGGCGACCAGTGTGAAGCCGGCACGGGGCCTTCTACAAGCGGCGGCTAGTAATGCTTGGCGATCTCCATTGCCTTGGCCGCGATGTCGTCCTTCGTGACGTTCTTGGTCCGCACGAAG
>CAYRPP010000465.1:0-1353 GCA_964426115.1 uncultured Lentisphaerales bacterium
GGGAGAATCTGGGTGCCAGCGCGCTTTACGGTGGAGGCATCACAGGCACAGGCGTCCGCTACTGTCCCTCCTTTGAGGACAAGGTGGTCAAGTTTCCCGACCGCACGGAGCACCACCTCTTCCTGGAGCCGGAAGGCCGGTACACCTGTTCGATCTACCCCAACGGCATCTCCAACAGCCTTCCGCGGCCGATACAGGAGGCGATGACGCGCTCGGTGCCCGGTCTGGAGCGGGCCGAGTTCCTGGCCTACGCCTATGCCATCGAGTACGACGCCGTCGATGCCCGGGAGCTCGATGCCGCCCTAGCCTCGAAACGGATCCGGGGACTCTACCTGGCTGGCCAGATCAATGGCACCACGGGCTACGAGGAGGCCGCTGCACAGGGATTTGTCGCCGGCGTGAATGCGGCGCTTTCGGTCCGCGAACTCCCGCCGATGATTATCAGACGTCACGAAGCCTATATCGGCGTCATGATCGACGATCTGATCACCAAGGGCACCGAGGAGCCCTACCGCATGTTCACCTCGCGGGCCGAGTGCCGGCTGCTGCTGCGGCAGGACAACGCCCGCTACCGTCTGCAGGCGCATGCCGCGCGTCTCGGTCTGGCGGATCCGGAGATGTTGGCGGAGACGCTGCGGTATAGCAACCTGATCGCGGAGGAGACCACGCGCCTGGAGCATCCGTCTCAGCCGTGGGGCGGTGGAGGCGCACCCGGCGAGGCGCTGCAGAAGCCCGGCGCCCGCTACCGTGACCTGGTTTCGGCGCGCGAGCTTCCGGCGGCGGTGATTGAACAGATCGAAATCTACTTCCGCTACCGCGGGTATCTGAAGCAGGAGGCCCAGCGCGCGCGGCAGATGCAGTCCGAGGAGTCGGTGCGGATTCCCGACTGGGTCGATTACTGGAAAATTTCCGCCCTCCGCTTTGAAAGCCGCGAGCGGCTGACGCAGGTACGGCCGGCCAGTCTCGGACAGGCGGCGCGGATTCCCGGCGTCAACCCCGCTGACATCGCGGTGCTCTCCGTGATCATCAAGCGCGGGGCTGTAAAATAATACGTGTCGCATAATAATATGATGCAGGATGGTTATGTGTGGGGGAGGAGAGAAGCGAGCGGATCGACTGGGCGGTCAAAAATCAGGTACCGCCCCTGCTGCGGGCGACGCCACTCGCCCCCGACGAAAAACACCGCCGCCCCGGCAACATCACTCACGTCTCACGCTTCAGGCCTCACGCTTCACGTCTCCCCGCTCCGCGCTTGCCATGCGCGGTCCAGTCGGTTACAGTCTCCACCCTGTCCCATTGTTCTTTCGGGGTGTGGCGCAGCCTGGTAGCGCGACAGCTTTGGGAGCTGTAAGT
>CAYRPP010000466.1:0-1344 GCA_964426115.1 uncultured Lentisphaerales bacterium
CGGGCGTTCTCGATGAGCGTCATCACGCCGAGCGAGTCGTCGTCGGCAAGAGGCTCGAAGAGGTGCGCAAGGCCCCAGATCTCCTTGTCGTCGGCCCCGGGGACGGTAGCCGTAACGCACGGGAACGTTTCGGCGGCACGGTTGCCGTCGCACTCGACCTTGCACATGACAACCCCATGCTCCACCTGCGCCCGCAGATAGCCGCCGACGCGCGGGGAGACGGAGAAGCCTATGAAGTCGCGGTCGAATGCGTTGATATTCCAGTTGCTTCCCTCTGTCGCGGCGGTGACCCACTGGATGCAGTCCGGCGTGCTCCAGCGGCCCCTGAGGTAGTCTGCGATGAAGCCGCAAGCGCCCTTGTCGAGAAGCATGGAAATCACGTTGGGGCGCGGCGCGGTATCCCATTCCAGAAGAATCATTCCTCCGCAGACGTCCTCGCCGGCCCTCATCTGGGCCTCCGTGAAGATACGGCACTCCAGGCCCTCCGCCGGTGTGGCCGTCGAGCCCTTGATCAGATTGAACGGATGGCGCTCGTAGTCGGCGATGACCGGGCCGGGGTTGAAACCGTCCGGATCATATCGTGTCGGCTTCGATAGCAGTGTGAGACGCCCCTTTGTGGCATGCCAGGCGATCGGCGCGTGAACGTCGTGGAAGATGGTTCTGCCGTCCGCCGGGAATGCAACCACCTCGACGTCGCTGAAACCGTCGGCGCGGAGGATGTCCGCGACATGCTCCGCCGCCTGCCAATAGTGGGAGAAGGTCTGCCCGCGCTCGATTTTCCAGAGCCGTTCGGTTCGTTCGAAAAGACGGTCGAAGTCGAGTTCGGACTGGATCTGTTTGTAAAGGTTGTACATAACCGGTCTCCTTGCTAAAGCCTCGGCGATGAGGGAGTGAAAGTTTCTTTGAGGTAGACGCTGTTGAAGTCGCGCCAGTTGCGTTCAGTCGCGAGTTCGAAGATGTCGGAGTGGTCGCGAAGCGGCTCCTCGTAAGGGAGGCGCGCCTCGGCAACGTCGCGGACAATGGCGTCGAAGATCGGGCCGTCCTTTTTCTGCCAGTAGCGCGGAAGCCCCGGGTCATAGTCGTTGACCGCGCCGTCTGTTCCCCAGAGAACGCGTTTCTTGACGTGGTAGCCGGTGAGGTAGAGTTTGCGCAGCGACGGCTCGCGGTAGATCCCAGGCGTACCCGGAGTGAGGTCGAAGAACATCTCGTTGCCGAACTCCGGGGCGTGAGTGAAAGCGGCCTTCGCGACCATGGCCATGTAGTCGTCGACCCACGGCCAGCCGAGGTGCGCCAGGGAGAAGCGCAACCCGCGTATCGCGAACATGCACTCGAACTCGATGGGGT
>CAYRPP010000467.1:0-1343 GCA_964426115.1 uncultured Lentisphaerales bacterium
CGCATGGTCTGATTACCGGTATGTTACATACCCGAAATACTGTCATTTCTGAATGCGGTCATCTGAAATCAGTATACATCCTCATCTGGAAGTTGCCCTGCTGTATCTTTTTCCTTATGATCCCTTTTGCTATTCTCACATAGATCTCCCGGATCTGAGGAATAAGCATGGAAAACCCTATGGTATCTGTCAGGAAGCCAGGGGTCAGAAGGGCAAAGCCCCCGATTAATACAAAGAGTCCATGAAGGAGTTCGTTTCCAGGCATGTAACCCTGCATGGTTGCGTCCTGGATCTGACGGAGCACCCTGAAACCCTGGCTTTTTGTCAGGTAAGCCCCGATGCCTGCGGTGATCAAAATAATGAGAACGGTATTGAGAGCTCCGATTATTTCCCCTACCTTGAGCAGGAGATAAATCTCCACAACGGGAATTATCAGAAACAGAGAAAAGAGTTTGAGAAACATGATGATCAATTTCAGGGATATTTAAATTATTACTATTGTCTGTGGTTATGGTTACTGTTTATCTGTGGCGATAATTATTGAATCTATAGTGATGATTACTGATCATCTGTGGCGATAGTTATTGAATCTATGTGATGATTACTGGTTATCTATAGTAATAATTATCGGATATCCGCGGCAAGGCTATTGGATATCTATTTTTTGCCGGTGCAAACGATTATCTCATGCTTTTAAGCAATAAGGAGAGTATACTTCTCATATATTGTTTTTTCTGAACAATAAATAAAAGTTTTTTATGTATGAATATGTTTTCATGCAGGAACATGTTTTCTTGATTAAAAAATATTCTATTCAGGTTCAGAATCTGTTTTTCAACCCTGAGGTAAAATATAAGTTTATTTTCTGTTTGCTTTAAGGATTATTAAGTGAAATACAAGCAGAAAGCAGGAATGAAGAAACAGAATAGATGAATGAAACCGGATTGAAGCAGGATTGAAGAAAGAGATTGAAGCAGGACTGAAGCAGGACTGAAGAAACCTATTAAATAAATGAAATGGGATTAAGTAAGAAAAATGAAAGAAACAAATAGCGCAAAAAATGTGGTAAAATACGGGAAAAAAGAACAGTCTCCCGGAAGATGGATACCTGCAGGAATCGGGGCGGGCGCAACAGTCGGAATACTGTTTGGAAACTTTATCCTTGCGCCGGCTATGAGTTCTCAGGTTATGGGGCTGGTTCTCGGAATGTTAATGGGGGCTGGTGCAGGGCTGGTCATGGGACTGTCGTTTGGTTTCAGGAAAAGCTCAGAATAACTAAAGATAATCAGTAACTATTCAGGGTATAGTTAACGGCGCTCTCTTGAGCGCCGCTATAATACCCT
>CAYRPP010000468.1:0-1322 GCA_964426115.1 uncultured Lentisphaerales bacterium
CCGCCCGCCGTCCCGCGTTCGAGATCTGCGGGCCGGGCTGGAACGAGCCCGACACATTCTTCCTGATGGCCGACGGCACGCTCGCGCCCGGTAACACGGTCGATCCCGCCAAGATCCCCCGCGGCACGATGGTCATCTTCAAGGACTAGCCGGAGCAACGGATGAAGCGGCCGGTCGGCTCAATCCGAACCGGGCATTTGCAGGCCGAAACGGGCATAGGCGCCGCGCATCTGTCCCGGCGCCAGCTCCTGTGCCGTCACGCCCGCGGCATCGAATTCCTTGTAGATGTTGCCATCCAGCGTGATCCGCCCCTCCGCCGTCTTCAACGAGAACATTTCCCGTTTGTTGAAGGGGGAATCGGGGTGCCGCTCGCAGTAGAAATTGGGAGCGACGAAGTCCACCGTCAACTGGGGCTCCTCGGTGAACGAGTAGAAGTCGCGCCACGCGCCCTTGTGGAAATCCATCAGCACCCAGCCCAGGAAGGCGTCCCGGCGGAACTTGTAGTTCTCGCCGAACTGGGGTTGCTCCTGATTCTCGACAAGCTTCACCGGCTCGCGCGGGCAACTCTGGCCGATGCCCACGTCGCACACCCAGCGGTCGTCCGGCGTCCTGACGACAAGCACGCGGTGGCGGCGCATGGGTATCGTGGCTTCGCCGCGCAGGAACCGGGCAGCCACGTCCATCACTTCGTATCCCAGCCCGCGGAGCAGTGCGCCAAAGGCGCCGTTCAGTTCGAAGCAGAGCCCACCCCTGCCACGTAATACGATCTTATCGAAGAGCGCGCCGTCATCCAGCGACGTGGGCGTTCCCCGGATCATGTCCAGGTTCTCATAGGGCACCGTCGTGCAGTGGGCATACTGGATCTTCCGCAGGAGCACGGCATCCGGCGCGGCCTGCGCGGACACTTCCAGCCCGATGCGTTCAAGATAAGCCGGGATATCCATTTTCCGGGCCGCGGTCTGCGAAAAGATGCTTGTCGGGGTCATTTTCCGTTTCCTTGTCGAAGGGTAGATTCTCGAAGACCTTTAGCGCGTCTGTGCGGGTGATGACCGTGTCGTACAGGCCGATGTCCTCGCCTTCGCGACGGTTGATCCCGGTATAGCCCAGGCTGGAGTCCTCGTAGCGCTTGAACTTGTAGACCGCATCGTTCATCAAGGCGCTGTTGAAGACGCCCAGACTCACCAGCAGCTCGAAGTCCTTCACGAAAAGGCCCGTTACCTTCTTGAAGAGGCCGGGTTCGAGCCGGGTAATCACGTCCTTCAGGGTCCGCTCGCGATAGTCGGTAAGGTACATGAAGATGGGAACCCTCGTGGCGAACTTGA
>CAYRPP010000469.1:0-1318 GCA_964426115.1 uncultured Lentisphaerales bacterium
CCGAAGTGCATGAACATGTGGGGATGGACATTTTTCATCCCGTGCCGCGGACCGCCGCGGAAGTACGGAATGATCATGTCGGGCCACATCATGAGGCGCACCCCCTGCCTGACGGTCATCTGGTCGTATATCTTGAGGATGTCCTCCGCCAGCAGCTCCCAGGTAGGCACCCCCTGGCAGCGCGGACAGACGCCGACGGCGCCGTCGTCGATCTCGTCGTGCCCGATGTGCAGGAAGCGCGACGGATAGGCGTCGAGCACCTGGTTGAAGAGGTCGAAGAAGATCTCGTAGGTGCGGGGGTTGGAGGGACAGTAGTTGAGGCGCCGCCGGGGATTGAAGAAATCCTCCTGGTGACGGGCCGGATCGGCGTGGATCTCGGCGATCGCGTCCCACTCGTTGCTCTTGAAGATGAAGCCGTGCAGGTGGCCGAAACTTGGCACCAGGGGAACGATCTCGAGTCCGAGCCCGCGGCACTTGGCCGCGAAGGCGGCGTGCTCGCGGCGCGAGAGGGTTTCCTTGGGGTCGGCCAGAGCCCCGAAGCCCTCGAAGGGGAAGTTCGGCACGTACTCGAACGAGAGGATCAGCGTGTTGAACTTCCATAACGCCAGCGTCTCGACCACCTGTTCCATGAGGTGCAGGTTGGAGCGGCGGGGGCACATCAGGTGCATGGCGCGCACCGGGAAGACCGGCCAGTCCCAGATGTTGACGTTCGGAATGCTCAGCCCGTCGGTTCCCCGCAGCATCTGGCGCAGCGTCTGCACTCCGTGGAGGGTGCCGGCATCGTCGGCGCCGGCCACGGCGCAGACCTTGCCCGCGGTACGGATCAGGTAGCCCTCGGCCGGCGGCTCGACGCGCGTCAGGCTGCCGACATGCGGGCGGTCGAGCCCGTCGACATCCTTGGTCGGAGCCTTCTCAAGCGTCTCGCGCACCAACGGGCTGCGGGAGGGATGTCCGATGGCGATGGTGGTGCCGCGCCCCGACGCGCCAGCCGCCTTGCCGTCCGTGGCCAGCGCGACGTCGAGCTTGCGCCAGCGCTTCAGATCCTGGCGCAGCAGCTCCGCGCCTTTGCGGGTCAGCGGGCCGGAGCCGGGCGCCAGCGCGATGCGGGTGGCTCCGTCGATCTTGATCGCTCCCTCACGCACCTCGATGCCGCGGGGAAACGGCAACATCCATTGCATCCAGCTCTCTTGTCTTGTCATGATCTGTCTCTTCCTTCCTTCCTTGCTTTACCAATCCTCAATCCGCAATCATCCTCAGTATCCAGTTGACCATCTCGAGCCGCAGCGCGTCGAGGTCGGCGCTCCCGGCATCCACCGCG
>CAYRPP010000470.1:0-1317 GCA_964426115.1 uncultured Lentisphaerales bacterium
GGGAACGGGCGCAGCCTGTGCAAGTTCTGGCGGCTGGTTGTGGCGGGGCTGTACAGATGGCTCACATTGGCGCGTGATGACGACCGAGCGCAAGGCGAGCAGTACCGGGATGGGCCTCAAGATCCGCGGCCGCCGCCAGGAGGTTCACCCCCTTCACCCCGCGGATCCGGACCTTGAGCCAGTCGCCCGCGCGCGCGGTCCGGGGCGCACCCGCAACCACGGTCTCACCGTCGACATCGGGCGCCTGCCATGGCGCCCGGGCGATCCACCGGCCGCGCCCGGAGGGCGCCGGCCGCTGGAGCAGCACGCGGGGCTCCGTGCCAATGCGCGCCTGGTTGAGCGCGCGGGCGATGCGCTGCTGCACGCGCAGCAGCCGTTCGCGGCGCGCCTCGGCCACGGCGGTCGGCACGCGGTCCGGCAGCGCGGCGGCGGCCGTGCCCTCCTCGATCGAGTAGGCGAAGACGCCGAGATGGTCGAAGCGCGCTGTTTTCACATAGTCGACCAGATGTTCAAAATGCGCCTCCGTCTCGCCGGGGAAGCCGACCAGGCAGGTCGTGCGCAGCGCGACGCCGGGCCAGCGCGCGCGCAGACGCGACGCTAGATCCGGCAGCGTTCCGAGGGTGTCGGCCCGGCGCATGGCACGCAGGATGTCGGGATGGCTGTGCTGGATCGGGATGTCAAGGTAGGGCACGACATGCCGCGACCGGCTCAGCGCGTCGAGCAGGTCGTCGTCCAGATGCGCGGGGTAGCCGTAGAGCAGCCGCAGCCAGAAGTCGCCGGGGAGGGCGTCGAGTTCCCGGATCAGCGCGGCGAGTCTTGGCGCGCCGCGGCGGTCGCGCCCGTAGCTCGTCGTGTCCTGCGCGATCAGGTTGAGTTCGTGGCGGCCGTCCTGCAGCAGGGCGCGCGCCTCCGCGACGATGTTCCGCGGCGGCCGCGAGCGCAGGCGGCCGCGGATGCCGGGAATCGCGCAGTAGGCGCAGGCGTGGTTGCAGCCTTCGGCGATTTTCATGTACGCGAAGGAAGGATTGCAGAAGACCAGTGTCGGCAGGCGCGGTTCGAAGAGGGCCGTAGGCGGATCCGTGACCGCCACGACCGGCCTTCCGGACCGCCGCCGCGGGGCGGCGGCGCGGCGCGCGATCTTGGCGACCTCCTCCAGCTTGTCCACGCCCATCCAGGCGTCAACCAGCGGGAACTGCTCCGCCAGACTGCCGCGGTAGCGCTGCGGCAGGCAGCCGGCGACGATGATCGCGCGGCAGCCGCCGCGCGCCTTGTGCGCGCACATCTCGGCGATGATGGCGCAGGCCTCCTCGCGGGCGG
>CAYRPP010000471.1:0-1305 GCA_964426115.1 uncultured Lentisphaerales bacterium
CGGGCAGTGGTATGCCTGCGCGGCCTCGACAATCACCTGGTCGAAGAGGTCGCCGCAGGAGAGGAGGAGGTCGGCTTCGCCCCCGCCCGCCGGCCAATGCAGTTCGTCAATGTCCGCCAGAACCAGGATTCGCATGGCATGTTTCTTTAAGGAATGCTACCGACCGCGGCGCTTGCGGCAGGCACCTGATCCTGCCTACTGCCATTATCCGATGCCCCCAGAACTACTACGGGCTTGTGCTGCTCGGCTAGCGCATCCCGCGGATCCGTACCTCGACTTCCTGCAATCCGTCGGCCAGCCTCAGGATGAGATCCTGCTTCGCGATCACCTCCCGCCACCGCTGGGGTATCCCGTCGTACCCGTAGAAGGCCCCGGCGATCTGGCCATAAACGGCCCCGGTCGTATCGGCATCGTCACCCAGATTCACGGCCAGCAGGGCGCCTTCGCGGAAGTCCCTACTCCTGTGGAAGGCCCACAGGGCCGCCTCCAATGACTGGACAACGAAGCCCGTCCCGCGGATCGCCGGCGGATCCCTGCGCTTGAACGAACCGTGGGCGATCTCCTGGATCTCAGGCGCCAGGGGATGGTCCTGCCAGTAGCCGGGCACCGGGCAGTACAGTTCCGACAGGATCTCGTCCCTGCCCGCTCCAGAAACCGCCCCGACGATCAGGCCACCCATATACCGGCAGGCGTCCACGCAGACCTGGGCGCCGTGGGTGGTGCGGGAGCTGTCGCCCGAACGCTCGATCGCTTCCTCGGGCCTGCCGGCGAAGAACAGCGGCACGGGCGCCAGCCGCATGATGCTGCCGTTGCCGGCGGCAAGGGGATCGGTCGACCCGCAGTACGGCTGGCGGGTGCGCTCGAAAAGATGAAGTGCCCGGTATGTCGTGCCCCCAACGTCGAAACAGGCTCCCGTGCTGCTCAGATGCCCCTGACGGTACCAGCGGCCGTACCGCTCAAGCTGGTCCGCCGGGTCGAACCCCTGCTTCTCAAACAGGCTCTCGGCCAGGCAGAGCGCCATGGAGGTGTCGTCCGTCCACTGGCCGGGCTTGAGCCCGAACGGTCCGCCGCCCACGATGTCGGTCAGGGTCTTGAAGGTCCCCGGCGGGCAGAACTCAACCGTCGTGCCCAGTGCATCGCAGGCGGCCAGGCCAATCAGGGCGCCGCGGTATCGATCTTGCCTGTTCATACCGCAGTGTCGCAAACCACACTGAATTTGGCAATCGCGCTTGCGCCGACGCTACGCGGGGCAAATGCGCCACATGGCGCATTTGATGAAGCGGAGTTTGCCGTGCTATAGTGGTT
>CAYRPP010000472.1:0-1301 GCA_964426115.1 uncultured Lentisphaerales bacterium
TGGAACGAGGGCAAGCAGGAGGAGTTCCGCGAGCGCAGCACGTTCGCCGTGCCCGCCGCGGCCGACGTCGCGGCGCGCGTTCCGGCGGAAACGCCCCGTCCGGCGCATGCGTGAGGCGTCATGGGCGACACATGCCACTCGCCACATCCAGCGGCGCGGATCAAGCCGCGCCGATAATCCGCATGCGCATCGGCGGATTCCTGCCGCTGAGCCTCTGCGACTATCCGGGGCGCGTGGCGGCCGTGGTCTTCACGCGCGGCTGCAACTTCCGCTGTCCCTTCTGCCACAACGGGCACCTGCTGGATGCGGCGGCCGCGCCGGACGACCCCGCGGCAGACGACGTGCTGGCGCGGCTCGCGGAGCTCGCCACGCGGCTGCAGGGCGTCGTGGTCAGCGGCGGCGAGCCGACGCTACAGCCGGGCCTGGCGGATTTTTTGCGCCGCATCCGCGCCCTGCGCCTGGCGGTCAAGCTCGACACCAACGGCTCGCGCCCGGAAGTGCTGGCGGCGCTGCTCGCCGAGCGGCTGGTCGACTTCATCGCCATGGACATCAAGGCGCCCTGGGAGAAATACCACGCGTTGGCCGGCGCGCCCTGCGAAGTGCCGGCGCTACGGCGCAGCGTCGCGCTGATCGCCGGCAGCGGTCTGCCCCACCAGTTCCGGACGACACGCGTCCCGCCGCTGCTGACGGACGCCGACTGCGCCGCGGCCGCGCGCCAGGCGCCCGCCGGCAGCCCGCACGTGTTCCAGACCTTCCAGCCGGAGCACGCGCTCGATCCGCGCCTTGATCCGCGCCTTGATCCGCGCCTTTGACATTCCCGACCGGATGTGGCAGAATCACTTTGCATCTTTTCCAAGCCCGACGACGAGGATTTGATATGGACAAGCTGATTGCTCAGCTCGAGCAGGCCTCCGTTCCCAAACGCGAGGCGCCCTACGACCCCGGTTTCCGTCCGGCGGCGCTCTGGACGCGCGCCTACCGCCGGCTGGCGGCGGCCAGCGCCGGACGCCGTCCGGTGCGGATTGCGCTGGGGCGGCTCGACGGCATCGTCTTCCACTATGCGTTGGAGATCCTGCCCTGGAGCGCGGAGACCGCCGAGGCCACCTACCGCTACATCGAGCGCACCATCAAGTACCTGCTCTGGCAGAAGGGCGGATGCCATGTCTGGATCGCCGGTTGTCCCGAGGCGGCGAAGCGGCTCGCGGCCGATTACCGCGCCGGCGGCGCGCGCGCCTTTGACGCCGAAGTCATGGGCGAGACGATCTTCGGCGCGCCCTTCACCGTCAAGGCCTGCACCGAGG
>CAYRPP010000473.1:0-1298 GCA_964426115.1 uncultured Lentisphaerales bacterium
TCACTACGCGAAGCCAACACCGAAAGGGTAACCGTTCGGTGGCAGGAAGGCTAGCGGAAACCGGCGGGCCGACGAACAGAGCCGGAGCGAAGCGGAGACCGGCCATCCGGAGGATGACAGCGACCGAAGGGAGCGGCCAACCGCATACCAAGGCCGACGCGGCGGGCGAGCTGGCACAACATAGCGAAGTATGTACTGGCGGATGAGTGCCAACAGCATCGTCCAACGCGCCCTGACCAACCGCTGGCTGCATGAACAGGGCGTCCCCGACATGCGCAAGTCATGGATTGTTCTGCACTACGGGCCAAAAGCCCGGGTCTGACCGGAACCGCCGTATGCCGAGCGGCACGTGCGGTGGTGTGGCACCCGTGGCTGGCTGAGTAACCCTCAGTCAGTCACGGGGAGCCGATTGGGACTCCTCATCGTTTCCTTGCCGGTTTCAGCAGTTTCTCGTGCAGGACCGGCTGATCCCGCTTTCCGGTGCTGTCCACCCCGACATCCACGGAGTAGTAGTACACCATCTTTCCGTCTTCGAGGAGTGGCTTCGAGTAGACGACCACCCCCGTTCCGGTGACTCCGTTGACGTCGTACTGCACGGTCTCACCGTTGGCAAACCGGGGCGTCTTCGGGCCGCAGCCTGCGAGCAAGACGACGATCCCCGTTACGACGATGAGTGCCTTCCTTAGGTTCATCTTCTGGTCCCAACGCAAAGGTCAGCGACGGGAGCCAGCCGCCGATGATGTTCGATTTGTCTCTGAGCGAATCGGCTTGCTCCCGTTCGCTGGACCGTCTGGTTGGCCGTTGTCTGAGTCTCTCATCTCCTGGTGGGCAATCATACCTCCAACGATACGTCGGAATCGGCGAGGCACGGAGGACTGCCCGGTGCGATGCTCGCTGTCACGAAGATACTCGCCCGGTTTGTAGTTCACTGTGCGGTAGACTCCTGTCGGAGCGTAGAACTCGAGGTCGTAATAGCCGAAGCATGCGCAATAAGCCCCGCCGTAACTGCTCGGCATCGCGGTCATGACCCGCAGGATGTCGTCGCGGTTCGTGAGCGTGACAAGCTCGCGTCCCCCAAGCTTGGGATGCTGCCGAATCACAATGCGATCGGGAATGCGCTCGTCCGAAGGTAAAGAACGCGGCGGAGCCTCGACGAACGCCGCCACGATACCGACGCCGACGACAAGGGCGACACCGATCAATAACTTGCGTGACGGGATTCGCATGGCGTTCGATTTCGGCCAACGAATAGCGTTTTATCCCTCGTGCGGCAAGTGTAGGACGGCCGAGGCTTGGTG
>CAYRPP010000474.1:0-1298 GCA_964426115.1 uncultured Lentisphaerales bacterium
TCGCGCTGCCCAACGCGCGCATCATGATCCACCAGCCGCTGGGCGGCGCCGAGGGACAGGCCACCGACATCAGCATCCAGGCCAAGGAGATCCTGCGCCTCAAGGACCGTCTGAACGAGATCCTGGCCGCCCACACCGGGCGCGGTATCGCGGACATCGCGCGCGACACCGACCGCGACTACTTCATGTCCTCCGACGAGGCTTGTGCCTACGGCCTGATCGACGAGACGCTCTTGCGCAAGAACGCCGCCGCGAAGGAGAAGCCGTAGCCCGGCCTCCGGCGCCTGCGGGGAACCCAACAGCATGCCACCAAAAGACACCAGCAACACCCACGGATCGCCACCCTCGTCGCGGCGCTGCTCGTTCTGCGGACGCGACGAGTCGCTGGCGACCCTGATCAAGGGGCCCAACGCCAACATCTGCGTGGACTGCGTCGAGGTTTGCCGCAGCATGATCGAGGAGCAGGCGGGCCCCGGCGCGCGCGTCGGCGGCGCCGCCCCGGCGCGCGGCGCGAGGGGCGCCAAGGGCGGCAAGGGCGCCAAGGCCATGCCGCCCAAGCCCGTCATGCCTCCCGCGCCGCGTGCCATCAAGGAGTTCCTCGACCAGTATGTCATTGGCCAGGAATATGCCAAGAAGGCGCTGGCCGTGGCCGTACACAACCACTACAAGCGCATCGCGCAGCTGTCCGACGACCCGCGCTTCAAGGATGTCGAGATCGAGAAGAGCAACATCCTGCTGATCGGGCCGACCGGCAGCGGCAAGACCCTGCTGGCGCGGACGCTGGCGCGCATGCTCGAAGTGCCCTTCGCCATCGCCGACGCCACCACGCTGACCGAGGCGGGATACGTCGGCGAGGATGTCGAGAACATCCTGCTGGCCCTGCTGCAGGCGGCCGACATGGATGTGGCGCGCGCCGAGACGGGCATCGTCTACATCGACGAGATCGACAAGATCGCCCGCAAGACCGAGAACGTCTCCATCACGCGCGACGTCTCGGGCGAGGGCGTGCAGCAGGCCCTGCTTAAGATCCTCGAGGGCACCGTGGCGCATGTGCCGCCGACCGGCGGACGCAAGCATCCGAACCAGGAATACATCCACATCAACACCGGCAACATCCTCTTCATCTGCGGCGGCGCCTTTGTCGGACTCGAAACCTTCGTCAGGCAGCGCACCGGGATCCAGAGCGTCGGCTACCGCTCGGGGCCGGCGCGCAAGGCCGGTGCGCACGCCCTCGGTGGCGGCCTGTCGGTCGAGCCGGAGGATCTGATCCGCTACGGCATCATCCCCGAGTTCGTCGG
>CAYRPP010000475.1:0-1291 GCA_964426115.1 uncultured Lentisphaerales bacterium
CGGCGCCTGCCGGGACGCGTGGCGGTGATTGGATCGGGTCCCGCCGGACTGGCGGACGCCGACACGCTCAACCGCATGGGGCACCCGGTCACGGTCTTCGACGATGATCCGCACCCTGGCGGCATCCTGCGATACGGCATACCCGCATTCAAACTGGAAAAACACATCGTTGATCGGCGCGTGAATTTGATGCGTGCCGAAGGTGTCTGCTTCGAGACCGGTGTCAAGGTCGGCGAGGATCTATCCAGTCACTACCTGCGCACACACTTCGAGGCCGTCTGCCTGGCCGGCGGCGCGCGGCAGCCGCGCGACCTCGCGGTTCCCGGCCGCGACTTGAAGGGAATCCATTTTGCCCTCGACTTTCTTCGCGCGCAGATCCGCCGTCTCGACGGCGAGTCGCTGACGCCGGAAGAGGATCTGAGCGCGGCGGGACACGCGGTCGTGATCATCGGCGGCGGCGACACGGGATCGGACTGCCTGGGCACCTCGCTGCGCCAGGGGGCGCGCCGCGTGGTCCAGTGCGAAATCCAGTCCGAACCCCCGGCGACCCGCGATCCCGGCACGCCCTGGCCCCTCTGGCCCCGGATGCGGCGCGACTCGAGCAGCCACCGGGAGGGCGGCGAGCGGCTCTGGTCCGTCACGCCCCAGGCGTTTCTCGGTGACGCCGCCGGACGGGTCACCAGCCTGCGCTGCGCCCGTGTCGCGTGGGAGACCGACGCGGCCGGACGACAGGCGCCGCGTGTGCTGCCGGAGACGACCTTCGACCTCCCCGCCGATCTCGTGCTGTTGGCCATGGGATTCACGGGCGCCCTGAAGACCCGGCTGCTGACCGATCTCGGCATCGACTACGACGCGCGCGGCAATGTCCGCCGCGACGCGCGCCACCGGACCGGCGTTCCCGGGGTCTTCGCCTGCGGCGACCTGACGCGCGGGGCCTCCCTGGTCGTGCATGCGATCGCCGACGGCCGTGCCGCCGCCGCGTCAATCCATGATGCCCTGACCACGGGCGCCTGAAGCCGGTACGGCGTTCCAGAGGGCGGTTGTCGTCCGCCGGGCGACTCGAGGGCGGACAGTTTTGTCGGCCCTCGGGTCGCGCGCCAACAATTCTGTCGGCGCGCGGCCTGCTCGCGGCACCGCGGGGCCGCGCCACCGCAGGCGGAACCGCCTGACGCGGGCGAGAACGGAGCATGGCATGTGAGTTGCTGGAATCTGACTATGCACCCCCTTTCCGCGCCCCGCGAAGCCTGCGGCCTGATGGCCGTCTTTGATGTCGACCGGGCGGCCGATGTCA
>CAYRPP010000476.1:0-1285 GCA_964426115.1 uncultured Lentisphaerales bacterium
AGCCGAACTGCGACATGTTCTCGGAACCATCGAAGAAGCCGTCGATCCTGTTGAGCTTCTTGAAGAGGCCGGGAGCGACCCACCAGGCGTCCTCCTTGGCGAAGGTCGCGGTGAGGCCGTCGGCGGTCAGGTTGGTCGTGAAGGAGGCGAGGCCGAGGGTGCCGGCGACAGCCGTGCCGTCGATGCTGATCTGGGCGATCACGTAGCCGTTGGAGGGCGTGACGACGACTTCGTCGCCGGAGTAGTAGGCCTCGGGAACCACGCCGCCGACAGTAGCGGAGCCCTTGTTGCCGGAAATGTTCACGGTGATGGGGAGCTTGTTGAGCTGAACCTTCTTGGTCTGGTCCGGGAAATTCACGAAGTCGGCGGTGTAGGTTCCCTCGCCGTATTCGGCGACCGTGGGCGGGATGGTGACCTCGTAGGTCGTTTCCACGGTCTCGGTGGTGGTGCCGACGCCGCATTCGCAGGCGTTCGTCGCGGTGCAGGTGGAGTTGTCGGCGGCCCAGTAGTAGTTGGTGACGTAGCTGTGGGTGTGCGACGAGCCGTAGCTGCCGGAGAAGTTGTCGATCGTGCCCGAGCCCTGGAGCGTGACCGCGCTCATGGCGGTGGCGGCGACGTTGAGGGCCGCGGAGGTATCGGAGCCGCTGCCGATGGTCATCAGCGTCTCGCCGACGTAGAAGCTGACCGTCGCGTCGGGCTCGGCGGAGTAGTCGACAACAAACTTGACGGTGTGCGTAGAGTGGTTGGTGACCGACAAGCCGGCGGCCGAAAGTGTCTGCCATCCGCTGGAAACCAGTCCATAGAGGACGTTGGTGGTGATCTCACCGTCGATCTCCTCCTGGAGGTAGACGCCGGTCTGGGAGCCGGTCGTGCCGGGGGGATCCTCGCCGTCGGGTACCGCGACGAAGGTCACATCCTGCTGGATGGTGACGATCTTGCCGGTGGTTGTGGACGCATCGTCCGGCGTCCAGGTGAGCGGTTCCGAACCTGTATCGAGAACCAGGGTCTCGTTCGTGACGATCGAAGCGTCGTTGGTGCCGGCGGACCATTCGCCGATCGCGTCGGCAGCGCCGTTGTAGTTTGTCGGCGATGCACCCTCGGCGTAGCCTTCGCCCTCCGTGAAGCCGAAGTTCCAACCGCCGACCGCCTGTCCCGCGAATCCGATGGCGGCTACCAGCGCCATCGCCCTCATCGTTCTCGTCAAACTCATGATCGAGCCTCAGTTGCTAACGGTGCACATAAACACAACGCCCGCAAACGGATTACCATTCCGGCACGGCATCCA
>CAYRPP010000477.1:0-1274 GCA_964426115.1 uncultured Lentisphaerales bacterium
CCGCGACCGCATCCCCCTCTTCGTCCTGCTCGGCGGCGCCGAACGCCCCGAGAACACCTGGCCCGCCTCGGTCACACTGACCCCGCCCCTGCTGCTAGCGGGACAGGAGGCGCGCGTCGCCGTCGCGCTCGGCCGTACGGGACCGGCTCGGCAGGTGACACTCGCGCTTTCCAGCGACGGCGGAATGGAGCCGCTCAACCGCAGCGTGCTCGCCGAGGCCGATGGCGAGACGCCGGTGGAACTGGTGCTGCCGGGCCTGGCGCCGGGCCTCTGGACCGCCGAGCTCCGCACGACCACCGACGCCCTGCCGTGCGATGACGCCTTCGGCTTCCTGCTGCGCGTCCGCGACCGCCTGCCGGTCCTGGTGGCCGGTCCGCCCGAGGCGGTCAAGTTCCTCCGCGCGGCCCTGGCCCCCGGCAGCGGCGACCAGACCGTCGCGGTGGCCGCGCCCGACGAACTCGGTTCGACCGACCTCGCCGGCTACGAGGCGCTCTTCCTGGCCGATGCCCTGCCGCTGAGCGGCCAGGCCATCCTGGCCATCGAAAGCTACGTCAAGGCCGGCGGAATCCTGGCACTCTTCGCCGGCGACGGGGCCGCGCCCGGCGCTTACGGCGACCTGCCCTTCCTGCCGGCGCCCGTGCGTGGAGTCGCCGAGATTCCCGTGCGCGACGCGGCGCGGCATATCGGCCGCGTCAGCCGCGAGGACACGATCTTCCGCCAGTTCCGTTTCCCGCGCGGGGTGGTGCCGATGCTGGCGCTGAAGCGCGCGCTGCTTTTCGGTCCGCCGGCCCCCGGCGGCACGGTGGTCCTGACGGCGGGCAGCGACCAGCCGTTCCTGCTGGTGCGGCCGCTCGGCCGCGGTCTGGTATTCCAGTTCGCCGTCTCCGCCGGCCGCGACTGGAGCACGCTGCCGCTCACCGCCTTCTTCGTGCCCGTCGTCCACCAGATCGTCCGCCACGGTGCCGGTGCCACGCGGCAGCCGCCTGCGGCACCGCTGCATACGGAATTCGCCGTCGACGAGTATCTGCCGGACTTCCGCACGGAGGAGCGTCTCTACGCTCCGTCCGGCCAGGAGACGCCCGTGCGCGATGCCGGCAACCTCGCGCGTGTCGTCGAACCCCTCTCCGAGCCCGGCCTCTACACGCGCCGCCGCGCCGGCGGCGAGCCGATCCCGGCGCTATTCGCCAATCCCGCGCGCGACGAGTCGCGCCTCGATCCTGCCACGCCGGAGGAACTGGCGGAATGGACCGGTTTCCGCACCTTCCGCGCGGAAC
>CAYRPP010000478.1:0-1261 GCA_964426115.1 uncultured Lentisphaerales bacterium
GCAGCGCCGCCGCGACCGGATCTACCAGGCCGCGATGCTCGACCCGCACACGGCCAGCCAGCTGACGATCGACCAGATCCGCAACCTCGTCGACGACCTGATCGAGGCCCACGGCCACTGGCTACCGAAGTTCAGGTAGTAGTTTCGGGCAGATAGGCGCCATACTGTACGAGCCAGGCGCGGGCGGCCGCCTTCTCGGCGGCCTGCTTGCTGCCGCCCTCCCCTACCGCGCGGCAGCCGGCGGCCTCAACCTGCACCCGGTAGCGCGGCGCGTGCTCCGGACCGTCGACGGACAGCAGCGTGTAGACCGGCAGCGCCGGTTCCCCGGCCTGGACGCGCGCCTGCAGCTCACCCTTGGGATTGTCGTGCCAAGGTTCCGCCTCCAGCGCGCCGGCCCGTCCGTGGAAGAGCCGCGCGTAGATGGCGCGCGCGGCCTCGATGCCGCCGTCGATCCAGGCGGCGCCGAGCAGCGCTTCGAGGGCCGCGGCCAGGCTGCTCGGCGGGCATCTTCCGCCGCCGCGCGCGGCGCCGCGCCCCAGCCGCATATACCCGTCGAGTTCGAGGTCGCGCGCAATCTCGGCGAGGACGCGGCCGTTCGAGCAGCGGCTCCGCAGCACCGTCAGCGCGCCCTCGTCGGCCTCCGGCTGCTCCTGGAAGAGCTGTTCGGCAAGCAGCAGTCCGAGCACGGCGTCGCCAAAAAACTCGAGCCGCTGGTTGTCCGCGCCGGCCCCGGGATGTTCGTGACGAAAGGAGGGATGCGTGAGGGCCGCCTGCAGAAGATCCTGACGCAGGAAGCGGTAGCCCAGACGTTCCTCGAGCGCCGCCAGATCCTCAGGTGTGACTTCCATCCTCTCCCTCTCTCCGTGTGCCGTCCTTCCAGACTAAGCCTGGCGAAACCGGTCCAGCAGGTGCTGGCGCATCGCCGCGATTGCCACATACGAGCTGCGCGGGTAGTAGAAGAGGCGCCGGTTCTGGCGCAGGTAGTCTCCCAGCCTGCGGTTGTAGGTGCCGCGCGCGGAGATGAACTGTCCCCAGAAGCCGTAGTGCCATTGCACGTCCTCGCTGGGAGGGCTCATATTATCGCGCCACTCGCTGGGGAAGAGTTCCAGCCACTTTTGATGGCCGTTGAGCCAGGTGCCGGTAGCGATCTCGGTAGCGCCGTAGCGCGCCTCGACCTGCTCCATCAGCGCCAGGAAGCAGGCGGGCAGGTAGTGCGGGTTGTCGAAGATCGACCGCGGGCAGACCGCGTTGGCGATGTGGA
>CAYRPP010000479.1:0-1260 GCA_964426115.1 uncultured Lentisphaerales bacterium
GAAGACGTGGATGCGGCGGCTCTCCGGCACCATGCGGATGATGCCGCGCGGACAGCCGGCGACGCACTTGCGGCAACTGATGCAGAGTTCGGGGTGCACGCGCGCGACGCCGTTGACGACCTCGATCGCGCCGGCGGGGCAGACGCGGACACAGGTGCCGTAGCCCAGGCAGCCGTAACGGCACGCCTTGTCGCCGCCGCCTACGGCCGCCGCGGCGGCGCAGTCGACGATGCCGTCGTAGGCAAAGCGCTTGCGGGCTTGTCCGTTGTCGCCCCGGCAGAGCACGAGGGCCACCTCGCGCGCACCGGGCTCGATGGGGGCGATGTCCAGCGCGGCGGCGATCTGCGCCAGTGTGTCGGCCGTGCAAGAGGGACAGCGGTTGGCGGGCGCCTGGCCGGCGACGATGGCGCTGGCGTAGCCCGCGCAGCCGGCGAAGCCGCAGCCGCCGCAGTTGGCCCCGGGCAGGAGCTGCGTGACCGTCTCGACCAGGGGATTCTCCTTGATGTTCAGGTAGCGCGCGCCGAGGGCCAGGGCCACGCCGCAGGCCAGGCCGATGCCTGAAATCACCAGAATGGAGGTAATCATCGGTTCCATGTCGGTCTCACTTGGCCAGTCCGCCAAACCCCATGAACGCCAGGCTAAGCAATCCGGCCGTCACCAGCGCGATGGCCACGCCGCGGAAGGCGCGCGGCGGGTCGGCGCGCTCGATCTTCTCGCGGAGACCGGTGAAGATCGTCAGCGCCAGGGCGAAGCCGATCCCGGCGGCGCAGGAGAAGAGCGTCGACTCCAGGAAGCCGCTCTGTCTCTTGACGTTCATGACCGCCACGCCCAGAACGGCGCAGTTGGTCGTAATCAGCGGCAGGTAGATGCCCAGGGCCGCATAGAGCGGCGGCACGTAGCGCTTCAGCAGCATCTCGACGAGCTGCACGAAGGTGGCGATCACCAGAATGAAGGCGATGGTCTGGAGATAGCCGAGCCCCAGGGGCTGCAGCAGGTAGCGCTGCACGCACCACGTCACAGCCGCCGCACCGGTCATCACGAAGATCACCGCTCCGGACATGCCGAGGGAGGTTTCCAGGCGTTTGGAGACACCCAGGAAGGGGCAGATGCCCAGGAACCGGTTGAGGACGAAGTTGTTGACCAGTACCGCGCCAAGCACTAATAGGATAAATGAAGACATGAGATCTCCGTTAGCGCAAAAAAACGGTGGGATTATACGTCCAACTGCCAGTCGGCGCAAGCGCAAGGACAGCGCAAGGA
>CAYRPP010000480.1:0-1255 GCA_964426115.1 uncultured Lentisphaerales bacterium
GCGTCTGGCCCGCGATGTACGGGGCCGCCTTCTCGCCCACCAGATCCTCCGTCAGCGGCACGACGGTCTGGAAACGGAGACGCTGGTCGAGTCCCACGCTCCCCTGGAAGGTGACCGGATGGCCGTGGAGCTTCGCCTGGTGCGGCGCGATCTCGATCTGCCCGTTGCGGCAGGTGCCACGCAACTGCTCCTGCTTGATCTCCAGCGTCTTCCCGGCGGCGCCGGTGAATGCGAGGATCTGTTCCAGGACGCCGGAGGGCATCAGCACCGCGTCGCGCAGGCCGATCTCCACGTCGAAATCGGAGCGGCTGGTGTAGGTGGCGTCGAGCGGCAGCCGCCCGTTGCCCGCCGCCACGCTGACCTTGCCTTCGATGGCCGTGCAGTTGGCCAGCAGCGGATTGAGGAAGCGCAGGTTCTGCATCAGCGCGGGGCTCAGCGGCAGATCCTGCATCAGGATCGCCTTCTCGCCCAGTTGCAGTTCCATCGGCCGTGCGCCGACATCCACCCGCACCTGGCTCTTCAAGGTGCCGCTGGCCAACGGCGGGGCGTAGCGCAGGCTGAGAAGACCATCCGCAAGCTCCGCCTCCAGATCGGCGGGGCCGGCATCGAGACCCCAGCCCTGCAGGTCCTCCAGGAAGAACGCGAGGCGGGCCTGGCCGACCGCCAGGACGCCGCGCCATCCGCCGCTCAGCGGCGCGGAGAGGCTGAAGGGACGCGGCTGGAAACCCTGCAGCCGCGGTTCCCGCAGCCCACGGCTCCCGAGCAGACGGCCGGCCGCCGCCGCGTCGAGCGCCAGGTCGCCGCCGAGTTGCAGGTGCGGCACGGGGGCGTTGGTGACGGTTCCGGCGCCGGTCAGGTAGCCGAGCGAGTTGGTCAGCATGAGCCGGTCGAGCGCGATCGCTCCGTGTCCCGGCGGCAGGCGGGCCGTCAGCTCCAGGGCGGGAGCCGGCTCCTCCCAGCGGACTCCGGCGCCGGTCGTGAAGGCCAGCGACTGGCCGCGGGCCGCGAGCTTCAGGCGGCTGCCGGCGGGTTCGGCGGCCGCCTGGGCCTCGACGGTCATGGTGCCCGCGGCCTGCAGCGCCGGACCGTCGCCGGCCGCCTTGCGCCAGCCCGCGAGCGGCGCAAGGTTCAGTTTCGCCTTGAGATCGCCATGCACCGCGGCGGGGCTGATGGCCGCGCGCGGGATCTCCAGCGTGCCGCACGAGGCCCGCCCGGTGAGGTTCGCGAGACGCAGGAGCCGGTCCGGCGCGCTCCA
>CAYRPP010000481.1:0-1250 GCA_964426115.1 uncultured Lentisphaerales bacterium
CCAGAACCCTTCTCATGATTTCTGGAGGGTCGGGCTCCGTCCCGACCGTATGAAGGGCGGTTTTGCATGCACTTCCTGATGTTGCTCACCATCATGCCTCTTGCCGCGCTCGGCGGCGCGTGGGAGACGGCCGGCGCCGTCTTCCAGCGCGGCGGGGTCGTCATGTGGCCGCTGCTGGCCTGCTCGCTGCTGGCGCTGACGGTCGTGGTCGAGCGCGCCATCGTCCTGGCGCGCTTCAAGACACGCAGCCGCGCGGGCGCCGCGACCGTCGAAGCCATGCTGGCCCGGCTGCAGCAGGGCCGGCCGGAGGCGGCGATCGCGCTGGGCCGCGCCGCTGGTGCCGGGCCGGTCGCCGCGCTGCTGGCGGACGGGTTGCAGTTGCGGGAGTTCGGCCTGGGGGAGAGCCTGCAGGCGGCGGCCAGCCGGATGCTCGACACCCTGCGCCGCGGGTTCGCCGTGCTGGACACGATCATCACGCTGGGGCCGATGCTGGGCATCCTCGGCACGGTGACGGGCATCATCCGCTCCTTCCATCTCCTGAGCGCCTCGGGCGTCCGCGACCCCGCCGCGGTCACGGGCGGCATCGCCGAGGCACTCCTGACGACAGCGGCGGGCCTGGTCGTGGCGATCGGCGCGCTGATTCCCTTCAATTGCTTCGTCTCGACGCTGCGCCGCCACGCGCGCGACCTGGAACAGGCCATCCACCAGTGCGAGGTGGCCTGCCGCCAGGGCGCGACGCGGACCGCGCCGGCGGCGGAGCGCGGCGGCCATGAGCCTTGAGACGGGATACGAGAACCGGGGTGCGCGGCTGGAGATGATTCCGCTGATGGATGTCATCTTCCTGCTGCTGGTCTACTTCATCTACGCCATGTTCACCATGTCCACCCACCAGGGCATCCAGGTGGACCTGCCCCGTGCCGGGGGACACGCCTCCGGAGGCGGCGGCCAACTGGTGATCACCCTCACCCGGTCGGGGCTGTTCCAACTCGACGGCCAGGACATGGACCGCGAGACGCTGCTGCTGGAGACCGTCGACCGTCACCGCGCCGAGGGACGCCCGGTGCTCATCAGCGCCGACCGTGCGGCGCCCCTCGGCACCGGGATCGAGCTGCTGGCGCAGTTGCAGACGGCGGGCGTCGCGGCCGTGACGTTCCAGGTCGCCCCGGAGGTTCCGCCGCGATGACGGGCGCGCTGACATGCCGCGGCGACCTGCCGGCGGGTCTGGCGCTGGCGCTGGCGCTCCATCTGGC
>CAYRPP010000482.1:0-1244 GCA_964426115.1 uncultured Lentisphaerales bacterium
TCCGCCGCCAGGCGCAGGCCATGGACGTGGCCATGGCGGAGCTGATCGTGCCGACCATCGCCATCCGCTACCACCGCTGCCGTTTTGTCTGTCCCGTCACGGGAACCCGCGTGAGCCTCGACACGGCGCTGGTTTCCGACCGGTGCAATCCCAACCTGTTGCCCGCGACGGAGATACGGTATTCCGGGCAGATCGTCTGCGAGGCCAAGTCATCCGCGCACCAGGTCTGGCCCTGGAGCGAGACGCTCTTCCGTATCGGCTTCCGGCCCTGCAGTTTCTCCAAGTACGGCGAGTTCATCAACCAGCGGATCCAGGGAGGCCGCTAGCAACCCATGAAGCACCTCAGCATTCTTGAAGCCCTGGAGGCCTACGAGCAGACCTCCGCCCACCTCGGACTGGAGCGGTTTGCCGCCGCGCTGGCCGTCTCGCTCGCGGCCGCGCTGGTCACGGCGGGCCTCTACCGCGTCTTCTACGAGAACCGCGGCACCGGCAGCCAGATCTCGCGCGCCTTCGCGCTCCTGGCCCTGGCAATCACGACACTCTTCGTCTGCATCCAGGTGTCGATCCCCCTCTCGCTGGGCCTCATGGGCTCGCTCTCCATCATCCGTTTCCGCACGCCCATCAAGGAACCGGAGGAGGTGGGCTTCCTGCTGCTGGTGATCGCCGCCTCGGTGGCGGCGGCGACATACAACTTCGCCTTCCTCGTCATCCTCTACGCCTTCGCTCTCGCCAGCCTCGTGATCATGCGGCGCGTGCGCTTCGCGCGTTTCTTCAAGCGCGACGGTCTGCTGGTGATGTCGCTCCCGGACGGCTCGGCCAGGGCACTGGACGCGCTCAACACCGTCCTGGACCGGCACCTGGCCCGCCACACCATGCAGAGCGCCTCCAGCCGCGAGGGACTCACCAGCATCCAGATCACCTTCTCCGGACTGCGTACCGACGTCGCGCGCCTCCACGAGGATCTGCGGACCGTGTTGGCGGTCGAGTCCGTCCAGACCTACCTGGATCGCCCCGGCGGCCTGCACTAGCATGAGGCGGAAGGCCAAAGCCGCGATCGTCCTGGCGGGCCTGGGATTGGCCGCCGCCCTCCTGGCCAACGCCACCCCGTGGCTGATCGACCGCCCGCGGGCACGGGTCGGGCGTGCCGAGCAGTCCATCCACCGCAGTCTATCGCGGAACGGCCGCCTGGTCGGCCTCCTGACATTCGACGAGCCGCAGCCGCGCGAGTGGGTGACCGACGCGCA
>CAYRPP010000483.1:0-1238 GCA_964426115.1 uncultured Lentisphaerales bacterium
TGCCTGCCGCGACGGGATTTGCCGGCCAGTAGTTGCCGCCATAGAGCTCGAAGACCGGCGCGGCCGCCGCGAGCCGCGCGTCGAGGATGTCGATGCCGGTGCCGGGGGAGGCGGCCAGGCGGATGATGGTTCCCGGCTGGAGCGCGGCGGTATCGGCCTGCGTGCCGCTGAAACCGGTGGCGGAGGCGAGGTGCAGGATGGAGCCCGGCTTGAAAGTCAGGTTGCCGCTGCCGGTCAGTCCGCCCGCCAGGTTGGCGACCAGGCGTCCGCCGGCCTCGATGGTCGTGTCGCCGTTGAGCGCATCCGGCAGGCTGATGCCCAGCGAGCCGCCGCCCAGAACCTGCGCGGTGGCGATCCCGCTGCCGCTGCCCATGCCCGCCGGGCGGGCGACGGTGAGATAGGCGCCAGGCGCGACCCGGAAGTTCACGATCCGCCCCGCCGCCGTGTCGCCGAAGCCGGCGGCCGTGTCGTCGAGCGTGACGAGCCCCAGCACATTGGCCTGCACGGTGCCCGTGCCGGCCAGGCTGATGACGGGGCCGCCCGCCGTCGTTCCATTGCCGAGATAAAGCCGGTACTGCGCCGGGTTGGGCACCTCGAGTCCGCGTAGGAAAATCTCGCTGGTGCCGGCGGCCACGCCCAGCGTTCCCAGCGACCAGCGCCGGTCGGTCCGGTCGGTGCTGATGCCCTTGAAGGCCGTGCCGCTGCCGATGTCGACGCGGCCCAGCGTGCTGTTCTGGTCGCCATAGAGCCCGTAGTAGAGATCCGCCGCGGCGCCCAGGTTTCGAATCATGCCGTTGACCAGATCCAACGGCGCGCTCAGGCCGCCACGGCCGACGATGGCGTCAGGTTCCAGGGTGATGTTCGATGCGCGGTCGAGCCGGGGCAACCCATAGCCGTAGTTCGCGTCTGCTCCGATTCCACCCAGGATGACACTATTTGCGCCGATGTGGAAGGTGTCGTCGCCGGAGAACGGAAGCGTGCCGAGGGTGATCTGTCCGCCCTGAATGGCCGTGTAGTCGGCCCCCGTGCTGTTGGCGGTGGCGCCGACGGCATTCACCGAGAGCAGTGCGTTATTGACCGTCACCGGTCCTGTGCCGAGGTAGCGGCGGCCCGCGACGGTGCTCATCATGAGCGTGCCCTCGTTGACCACGGTGCCGCCCGAGTAGGTGTTGTCCGAGGCCTGGCTCAGCGTCAGCGTGCCGCCGCCGCTCTTGACCAGCTTGACCTTGCCGCTGCCG
>CAYRPP010000484.1:0-1237 GCA_964426115.1 uncultured Lentisphaerales bacterium
CATTTCGCTCGGCCGGAAGGCGGCTGCGGCGGGAGCACATCGCATGAAACGCTCGGAAGTCAACGCCATCATCGATGAGGCCACACGCTTCATGACCCGCCAGGGACAGGCGCTGCCGCCCTTCGCCGCCTGGAGCCCGCGCCGGTGGGCGCGACTTGGGGCCGAGGCCGACGAGATCCGCGACTGCCATCTCGGCTGGGACATCACCGATTTCGGCTTGGGACGTTTCCATGAGATCGGTCTGGTGCTGCTGACGCTGCGCAACGGTCATCCCACGAAGGCGCGCTACCGCGGCAAAACCTACTGCGAGAAGGCCATGGTCGTCGGCGAGGGCCAGGTGACCCTCATGCACTTCCACTGGAACAAGGCCGAGGACATCATCAACCGGGGCGGCGGCAACCTGCTGATACGTTTCTACCAGGCCACGCGTTCGGACGGGCTCGACCGGCGCCGGCAGGTCGCGCTCTCGGTCGACGGTGTCCGGCGGGAACTGGCGCCCGGCGCCGTGCTGCGGCTGCGTCCCGGCGAGAGCGTCTGCATCACCAGCCGCATCTACCACACGTTCTGGGGCGAGAAGGGCCGGGGACCGGTGCTTGTCGGCGAGGTCTCGAAGGTTAACGACGACGAGCGCGACAACCGGTTCCTCGACCCGGTCGGACGCTTCCCGGCCATCGAGGAGGATGTGCGTCCGACCCGCCTGCTCTGCATGGAATATCCCCGCTGAATCCCGCGCAGCCCGAGGTCGCTCTGGATTGTCAGGCGGGCGGTGGGCGGATACAATCCTGCTCCACGCACTCCGCGTATTGACGAAAGGCACTGAACATGTTCAAGTCCAGACTCCTGTTGTCGCTCCTTTTGGCCGTCGGCGCGACGGTAGCCGCCGCCGATGGCGTGAAGTACGTCTTCCTCCTGATCGGCGACGGCTTTGGCGAGAACCATGCCGTGCTCACCGAAAACGTGGCCGGACGCAAGCTGGCCATGCGCCGCATGCCGGTTCACGCGCGCATGGGCACGGAGAACGTGTCGAGCGGCGTCACCGATTCCGCCGCCTCGGGCACTGCCATCGCCTGCGGGATCAAGACCTACAACGGCGCGATCGGGGTGGACAATGACAAACAGCCCGTGGAGAGTATCGCGATGAAGCTCCAGAAGCAGGGGTTCCGGATCGGCCTGATCTCTTCTTCGCCGCTGACCGACGCCACGCCCGCCGCCTTCTACGCGCATCAGGAGAAGCGCG
>CAYRPP010000485.1:0-1230 GCA_964426115.1 uncultured Lentisphaerales bacterium
CGCCGATGTCGGTGACCACGGGGCCGAGCACGTAGAAGGGGGCGCCGTCGCAGATCCGCTGCTGGCGCTTCATGTTCTCCTCGATCTGGTCGAAGGGGACATGCCCGGGTCCCTCGACCATCACCTGCACGCCACGCGCGCGGGTGCGGCGCACCAGGTCGCCGAGCGTGTCGAGCTCGCCGAACTGCGCGGCATCGCTGGCGTCGGCCAGGCAGCCGGGACGCAGGCCGTCGCCCAGCGAGACGGTGACATCGTGCTCGACCAGGATGTCGAGCACCTCGTCCCAGCGCGTATAGAGCGGGTTTTCGGACTGGTGCTGCTGCATCCATTCGGCCATGATCGCACCGCCGCGGCTGACGATGCCCATGATGCGCTTGAGGGCGTGCGGGATGTGGGCGCGCAGGAGGCCGGCGTGCAGCGTCATGAAGTCGACGCCCTGCTCGGCCTGCTCGCGGATGACCTTGAGCAGGAGGTCGACGTCGAGAACCGGAATCTCGTCCGGGCCCTCGGCGCGCGCGAGCGTCTCGTAGACCGGCACGGTGCCGAGCGGGCGCGGTGAGGCGTCGAGCATGCCGCGGCGGATCGCGGCCAGTTCGGGGCCGACGCTGAGATCCATGACGAAATCGGCCCCCGCCGCGAGCGCGACGCGCAGCTTGTCGAGCTCTCCGCCGCAGGCGGACCGCGTGGGGGAACGGCCGAGGTTGGCGTTGACTTTGGTGCGGAACATCCGCCCCACGCCGACGGGGGTCGCGCCGCGATGGGCGGGGTTGAGGGGGATGACGGCTTGTCCGGAGGCGACAGCTTCGCGGACAGCCTCGACGGGCAGGTTTTCGTCGTGCGCGACCTGCTCCATGGCCGGAGTGACGCGGCCGGCAAGCGCGGCTTGAAGTTGTGTCATGTGGGAATCCTCAGGCATCGGGCCACAATTGCGCCGCGAGCTCGCGGAGCTTGTACTTCTGTATCTTGCCGCTGGCCGTCTGCGGGTAGCCATCAACGAAGTGTACGTACTTGGGAATCTTGAACCAGGCGATCTTGTTGCGGCAGAAGTCCTCGACATCGGCCGCGGTAAGGTCGGCGCCCGGCTTGCGGACGATAAAGGCCGCCGGCTGCTCGCCGTACTTCTTGCTGGGTACGCCGACGAGCTGGATGTCCTGCACGCCCTCCAGATGACCGATGAAGTCCTCGACCTCCTTCGGCGAGATGTTCTCGCCGCCGCGGATGATCAGGTCC
>CAYRPP010000486.1:0-1223 GCA_964426115.1 uncultured Lentisphaerales bacterium
TGCTGCCGCTGGGGGCCGCGCTAGGGCTGCTTCCGGGCGCGCTAGCCTGGGCGGCGCTGCCCGGACTGCTCGGCATTCCTGCCGTCCGGCGCGTGCTGCGCCATTACGATGCGCCCGACCGCATGGCGCCCGCCAACGCCCTGACCATCGCGGTACACCTCGCCACCTGCGTGCTCATGGGCCTGCTGCTGCTCTTTTGAACCCTTCTTGAACGGCACGCTTGCCCGCCCCGTCGTCGCTCCCCGCCGTCGCCTCACGGCGCATAGCCCAGTATTCTCCACACTCCTGTGGTCATGTCGACCACCCAATGCACATCGGGCTCGTTGACATAATACCACGCGCCATTGCCCTGGCAGTAGGCATAGGGCCAAAAGAAATACACCCATCCCTGCGCCAGTCCACTGGCCTGCATCAGCCTCCACCCGTCCGCGGGCGGGTGACCATAGACCCACTGGATGTTTCCATCGTTGAACCAATTCCAGTGCGTGGTTGCCTGATCATACGCCCAAGGCCAGGCGAAATAGACCCATCCGGACGGCTGCCAGCCAGCGGGCAGGAATACGGGACTACCGGTGACATCGAAATCCGTTCCGTCAAAGGTGGCGACACCCAGTAGATTGCAGAGACCTGGCGCGCCAGACAGCATATAGCTCGCCACGGTCGGCTGATCGCCGTTCCCGCTCCAGGAAAGCAGGCGTGTCGTTGCGTTCCAGTGGCTGCTGGGCCCGGCGACTCCCGATGGCGTATAGCCGGCGGGCAGGGTTTCCGCGAGCGTCCAAGCCAGAGTCCCCGCCGCGGGCGTGACGGAGATGCTCACGGCTGTTCCCGCCACCTTGGAGAAGGACGAGGTGCGCACCGCCGTCCCGCTTCCGCTTGTCGTGTTGTCCGCCTCGACGGCCGTCACCGTGGCCGGAACCAGCCCCGCCGCGGACACCATGATGGTGGCCGCCCCGTCGGCCATGTCGGCGTCCTGCGCCGCGGAGAGCGTCACCGTCTGCCAGGTGTTCCAGTTCGCCGTCGTGAACGACAGGCTCGCACCGCCCGCGACCGCGATGTCGGCGTCGCCCGAGGACCTGGCCACCGACACAGTGATGCCCGCTGCCGGCTGCGCTGAGAGCTTCACCTGGAACGTCGTCGTCCCGCCCTCGGGAACTATGACCGACGAAATGCTTGTCTCAATGTTCACCACGTTGGCTGTGAAGTTGGCCTGCACCGTCGCCGGG
>CAYRPP010000487.1:0-1221 GCA_964426115.1 uncultured Lentisphaerales bacterium
CGATCTTGGCGATGTCCGCCGCGTCCTTCGGGTGGCGCGCCTCGAAGAGCTCGGCCACGCGCGGCAGACCGCCGGTGATGTCGCGCGTCTTGCCTTCCTTGCGCGGCGTCTTGGCCAGGAGGCGGCCCGGGGTGACGCGCTCGCCCTCGTGCACCATGACGTGAGCCCCCACCGGGATGTGGTAGTAGCCCAGCACCGCCTTCGTCTCGGGGTCGGACACAACGATCTGCGGGTGTAGCGCCTCGCGCGATTCCATGATGACCAGCGTCTGCAGACCCGTCTGCTCGTCGTGCTCGGTCTGAACCGTGACGTCTTCCTCGAAGTCGTGGAAGCTCACGACGCCGCTCTTCTCGGCCAGCACGGGGACGCTGTGGGGATCCCAGACGCCGACGCACGCGCCGCTGGCGACGGTACTGCCGCTGTCGATCATCAGGGCCGTGCCGATCTGCAGCGTGACGCGCTCGATCTCGCGGCCGCGGGCGTCGCGGATGACGACCGCGCCGTTCTTGTTCAGAACGATGTTGCGGCCCTCGTCATTGCGGATCACGCGCAGGTCGTCCTCGTAAGTCAGGACGCCGGCGTGGTGCGTGACGATCTCGGGCGTGGCGACGACAGCCTGCGCCGTGCCGCCGATGTGGAAGGTGCGCATCGTGAGCTGCGTGCCGGGCTCGCCGATCGACTGCGCCGCCACGATGCCAACCGCCGTGCCGATCTCGACGAGGCGTCCGGTCGAGAGGTCGCGGCCGTAGCACTTGGCGCACATGCCGTGGCGCGCGTCGCACGTCAGGCCGCTGCGGATCCAGACGCGGTCGATCTGCGCCGCCTCGATGCGCGCGCAGGCGGCCTCGTCGATCTCCTGGTCGGCGGCCAGCAGAACCTCGCTGGTCGCGGGATGGATGATGTCGTGCAGCGACGTGCGGCCCAGGATTCGCTGCCGCAGCGGCAGGTTGCCCTCGCCCTCGGTGCTGGACTCGATCTCGATGCCGTTGACCGTGTTGCAGTCCTGCATGACGATGTTGACGTCCTGCGCCACGTCCACGAGCTTGCGCGTCAGGTAGCCGGCGTCGGCCGTCTTGAGCGCCGTGTCGGCCAGGCCCTTGCGGGCGCCGTGCGAGGAGATGAAGTATTCGAGGACGCTCAGGCCCTCGCGGAAGCTGGCGGTGATGGGGTTCTCGATGATCTCGCCCGAGGGCTTGGCCATCAGGCCGCGCATGCCGGCGA
>CAYRPP010000488.1:0-1220 GCA_964426115.1 uncultured Lentisphaerales bacterium
GTCGGCCAGGGCATACCAGTCAATGGGTCTCGGTCTCCGCTTCATGATGCCGACGGCAGTATACCAGAACCGCGCCCAGGAGGCTTCAGCTTTCGCGGATGGCGCGGCGCTCATCGGCCGGACATTCATCTGGCCAGCCGCGCACCTATTTGGCATGATCTGTGCAAAGGAACGCCACATGTCCGGATTCACTGATCGCTCCCGCGAGATTGATTCGACACCCGTTCCGCCCGGGCGGAACGACCCCGACGCCTTTGACGAGATCATCGAGGTCGAGGAGGATTTGCGCCGGCAGCGGCGGCGCTTCTGGCGCCGCGTGCTGCTGGGTCTCCTGGGACTCGTGATCGTCGCGGTCATCCTGGCCCCGCGTCTCGCTTCGCTCGACGGTCCGCGCGAACGCCTGCTGGCAGTGATCAACCGGCGCTCGCAGCCTCTGCAAATTCATGCCGACGGCTGGCAGTTGCGCTGGCTGGGTCGCCAGACCTTCGACGGGCTGACGCTCGACCATCCCGACGGGTCGGCCGCCATCGAGCGCGTCCGGCTCGATGCCGGCCTGCTGCGCCTGATCCCCATGGGGCGCGTCGATCTCGGCACCCTCACGCTCACGCGTCCGTCGCTCGCACTCCGAAAGCCGCATGCGGCATCTGGCGCCATGGGCGCGCCCGGCGGACGGCTGCGGCGTCCGGCAGCCTCCGTACCGCCCGGCGAGACGCCGGCAAGCCGTCTCCCCATCTACGACCTGGCCGTCGAACTGCGCGTCATCGATGGCGCCATCACGGTCGAGACGCCCCGCGGCGAGCCTTTGCGCCTCGCCCGGCTCCAGTCCACCCTCTCCCTGCCCTCGCTGCGCCAGCCGTTCGCGGCCGGCGCCTCGTGGGTATGGGAACCGGATGGCGGGGCGGTCACGATCACCGGCACGATCCAGACGGTCGAGCGCCTGCTGCTCGCCCCGGACGAAGCCGCCGGACAGTTGAGGATCAGCCTCACGGAGCACCGGCTGGCCTACTTCGCGCCCTGGCTCCTGCCCGCGCTCGGGGGCGTGACGCCGCGGGCGGGCGACCTGGAGGCGGATCTGCGTCTCGCGGCGGATGGCCAGGGCCATTTCACAGCCGAGACCGCCACCGAAGTGACGGGCTTCCAGGCCACGCTGCCGCACGAGGAGCGCCCCGCCATGCCGCCCGCCGCCATCCGGTTCGCCGCCCAGGCCGCGTGGTCGCACG
>CAYRPP010000489.1:0-1220 GCA_964426115.1 uncultured Lentisphaerales bacterium
CGGGCCGGCTATCAGTTTGGGGAGTTGATGATGACGGAACAAACCGACCACAACCTGCTCAGTCCGCAGCTGCTGGACGAGATTCGCGCCCGCCTGATGCATGTCGAGGGTGATCCCCACACGGGCGCCCGCATCTTTCTTGAAAATGCGGGCGGTTCCCTGCGCTTGAAATCCGTCTGCGAGGCGGTGGCGCAGGAGACCGCCATCGCGGACAACGAAGGACGAGACACAGCCTCTTCGGCCCACGTGTCTGATGTGATTCGGCGCGGACGCGATGACGCGCGGCTCTTCTTCGGGGCCGGTTCCGGCCAGGTTGTCGCGGCGCAGACGACCACGCAGATCATCTTCCGGGTGGTTCGGGCGATCGCCGAGAACATGGCGGGGACGAATATCGTGACCACCAGCCTGGAGCATCCGTCGACCTTCGACTCGACCCGGCTCTATGCGGAGTCGTGCCGCAAGGCGTGGCGCGTCGCCGGCCTGAATCCGGCTACCGGCGGTGTCGATCCGGATGCCATCTTGCGCGAGATCGACGAGAACACCTGCCTGCTGGCGTTCATCCATGCCTCGAACATCACGGGCACCGTGCTGGACGCCGCACGGATCATTCGCGAAGCGCGGCGGATCAAGCCGGATCTCGTCGTGGTGATCGATGGAACCCAGCACGCGCCTCACGGCCCGGTCGATGTCGAGGCGCTGGGTTGCGACGCCTATTTCTTCGCGCCCTACAAGATTCTTGGCAAAATGGGCATCAGCTTTGGCTGGATTGCCGACCGCATCGCGGCTCTCCCCCATGACCGGTTGCTGGGCAAGCCGTTCGAAAACTGGAATCTGGGCTCCCAGGAGCCGGCGGCCTACGCCTGCTGGACCGCCGTCGTCGATTATCTCGCCTGGCTCGGTCAGCGATCCGCGGGAAGTTCGGATCGGCGGGCTCGGATCGTGGCGGCCATGAACCTGGCCCAAAAACACGAGCGGGCGCTTTTGCAGCGAGCCCTCCATGGGAATGGAAAGACGCGCGGACTGCTGGCGATGCCGCACGTGGTCCTGCACGGATATGCCGACCAGGCCTCCGACCATGACTGCGTCCTGGCGTTCAATATCGAGGGCCTGGCCGCGCCGGAAGCGGTGCAACGCTATCGCGACGCCGGAGTCGTCGTGCATTATCGCTCGTGCGATGCCTATTCGAAACACGTGTTGCGCGCGCTCGGCGTCGAGTCGCT
>CAYRPP010000490.1:0-1208 GCA_964426115.1 uncultured Lentisphaerales bacterium
CTCTTCAAGCCCGAAGGCAGCGGCAATACCAACCTCAAGGCCATGCTGGTCCCGTATACCGCAGATGCTGAGCCAATGGCGGTCGAGCTGTTTCAGAAGCAACAGAAACGCCTGGTCGAGATGCGCGGCATGGATGCGCCGGAATGGAAGTGTTCCATCTGGAACCGCTATTGCGAAACGGCGCTGCGCTATGCGCTCATCTACGCCTGTTCTGTGGCATCCAGGCCGGAGCTGACCGTCCTCACGCCCGACGCCCTGCGCTGGGGAGGAGAGTTCGTGGAGTGGGAGATGGAGAACAAGTTCTACATGACCGACAAGAACTACTTCAAGACCGACTTCTCCAAGCTGCAGGACACCGCCCTGACGGGCATCCGGAAATGGCATAAGGAACACGGACTGGGTGTGCCGATGCCAGGATGGAAGTTCACCCGGCTCCTTGACGGGCAGCTTCCGAACATCGTAAAGGCCGTCACCGAGAGCTTGCTGGACCAGGAACGGTTGTTCTTTAAGAGATCCGGAAGGGGCTTCAAGTATTCACTGAAACGCTTCCAAAATTAAAGGTCAAGTGAAAATGGAAGTCAGAAAAAAAAATCAAAAAAGTCAAATGAAAATCAATTGCTCGTCAAATGGGAAAAGTTGTAACAATGTGAAAATAAGTAATATATATATAACTCTCTCTCTATTTGACCTATTTTCCCTATCCCCCCTCTCGCGCGACATTTTTTCTGATCCCTTTCTGCTTAAACGCCCATTTTTGCACGCGAGGTATCGCGCGCGAGAGAAAAAAGCTCTCCCAACATGCGCCGCGAGGGCCGCGAGAACGGCACGTCGAGAACGTGGGGTTACAGGGCTTTCGTTTCGAGTCCGGGCACCGTTGTCATATGAGTCCAGAACAATCACCAACGAGGAGGTTACAATGAGATCCGAGAAGCTGCATATCAAGCTCGCTGAATCCAAAGGAAAGGACATTGGCATGAAGGTCACCATCTGGCGCTCGAAGTCCGGCAAGTCGTGGGGCTTCTCCACGGAGCCTGACCTGGAGTTCGACCTTTCAATGTTTGACAGTGTTTTCACTGCCTACTGCGATCTGGCTGGCTTCGACGACAAGTTCAACGCCGTGTGGGAGAGCCTTCCGTACACCCGCTACATTGCACCGTCGATGCTGCCGGTCAGTCCAGTCCGAACCTATGCCAAAAACTTCCTGTCGC
>CAYRPP010000491.1:0-1198 GCA_964426115.1 uncultured Lentisphaerales bacterium
GCAGCGTGCCGTAACGCACATCCTCGTACGCGGCCTTGATGCCCTCCCACGGCAGTGTGTAGATGAGCTTTCCGCGGCTATAGAACGCGGTCTCGACGCAGCGGTAGTTGCCGTCGCCCCCAGGATCGTAGGCGAACTCGTTGTAGCCGACGCGCTCGACTTCAAAGCCGTGCTGCATGTTGCCGTCGTAGTGCGCGCCTTTCCATCGCTCCATGCCGTTGCGGCGGCGCTGCAGCGCCGGATTCTCCGGCCCCGGAAAGGGCTGGGCGTATACCATGATGCTTCCTCCGGCCGCGTGCCATAGATCGGCCAGCTCGCGTTTGACGGCCACATCGCTGTTAAGATCCTGAATATCCCCCGCATACTGGAGGTTGGCCTTCGAGCCGTGGGCGAAGACACCCCAGCCGAGACGGTGCGCGGGCTCGGCCTGCTCCGCCTGCATCGAGGCAAGCGGCGCATAGCCGCCGGATTCGGAGTAGAAGATCACCATCGGCTTGGCATCCGGTGCGATCGACTTGTAGAAACGGTCATACGGGAGCAGCTTACGCATGGCCATCCGTATGCCGAGTTCGCGTTCGTCCACGGTTAGTTCGCCGGCTGGCACGCCATCGAAGTAATTGCGCCAGTAGTCGGGGGCCGGGGCGGTGAAGAGGTAATCCGGCACCAACCCGGCTTCCAGGGCAAGTCTGGCGCGCGTCGGATCCTTGAAGACCCCTTCCGTGTGGTTCATGCCGTGGTCGGCAATGTTCTTCATCACGCCGAGCACCCATGCCTCGCGCTCCTTCTGGGTGAACGCGTCGGGGAAATCGGGAAAGCGGTTCATCTGGCCGAAGTAGATTTGGTCAAGGTTCTCATAGCTCTTCGGGCGTGGAAGTTCGAACGGAAGCACGCGGAGCTGAACCGCGACCGTGCCGACCTTGCCGCCATTGGCGATCAGCTCGAGGCTGCCGGTGTAGAGCCCCGCCTTGGCGTTCTTCGGGACGGCGAGCGTGGCGAGATACTGCTGGTTGCGGCCGGCTTCCCGGAGCTGTTTCGTGGGCTGCAGCGTGTCGGCATCCTTGAACGGCGTGCCGACTCGCCAGCCATGGTGTCCGGTCTTGGGATCGGAGAAGTCCACGTACTTGCGCCCCTCCGGATAGTCGAGACGCATGAGGTTCCGCGTGCGAAGCTCATCGACGCGGATCAGGTCGTCGTCGTT
>CAYRPP010000492.1:0-1191 GCA_964426115.1 uncultured Lentisphaerales bacterium
TTCGCCGAGCGCGCCCTCTTTGTGGGGCGCCACCTGCCGGACCTGCTGCGCTGGCAGGCCGAGCTGCTGGGCCTCGACACGCTGGCGCAACCCGTGGTGCAGGTGTGGACGACCAGCGTCAAGCGCGTCGCCGACGCCGCGGAGCGCCTCGCCGAAACCGCGGGGCAGTTGCCGCAGCAAGTCGCCGCCGAGCGTGAAGCCATGCTGACGGCCTTGCGCGATCAGGAACAGACCCTCGCGCCCCTGGTGGCCGAGACGCGGCAGGCGCTGCTGGCGGGCTCCGGTCTCGCCACGAACACGACCGCCATGCTGACGGCGTTCGACGCCGTGCTGGATCGGCTGAATGTCGGCGGTCCGGAGGAGGCGGGCGGGACGTCGCGCGCTGAGGCGGGCGCGCCGCCGTCGGAACCCTTCCGCATCCGGGACTACGGCGTGGCGGCCGCGCGGCTTGAGGCGGCCGCGCAACGCCTGACCGAGCTGCTTAGGACCTTCGACCAGACCCTGGGCGCGAGCAGCCGCGAGGCGCTGGCGGAAGAGATCGCCCCGGTCGTGCGGCGCACCCGCGCGGAGGGCGAGGCGCTGGTCGACCACCTCTTCCGCCGCGCTTTGCAGTTCGTGGGCGCGGTGCTGCTGGCCGCGCTGGCCTACCGCCTGCTGACCTGGCGCCTGTCGCGCGCGACGCACCCGCCGCGCGCGTGAACCGCGCGGCGCGGCGGTGAAAATTCCGGCGCTCCGCGTTCTAGATGAAGAGCGTGTTGTTGCTGTCGCGGGCGAGCGCGGCAAAGGCGGCCACGCCGGCAACCTCGTCCACCTCGATCAGCTCCTCGCGCGTGATGCCCATGACGCCCATCGCCATGTCGCAGGCGATGAAGCGCACCCCCAGCGCGCGCGCCTGCTGCAGCAGGTCGGGCAGCGAGGGCACGTTCTGCGAGGCCATGACGTGCCGCATCATCGTCGTGCCCATCCCGCCCATGTGTAGCTTCGAGAGTGCCAGGCGCCGCGCGCCCTTGGGCAGCATCATGCCGAACATCCGCGCGATCAGAGTTTTCTTCACGGCGGGCGCGGGGTTGCGGCGCAGCACCGTCAGCCCCCAGAAGGTGAAGAAGATGCCGACCTTCGCGCCGCCGGCCGCCAGCCCGCAGGCGAGGATCAGCGCCGCCAGCGCCTTGTCGAGGTCGTTGCTGAAGAGCA
>CAYRPP010000493.1:0-1187 GCA_964426115.1 uncultured Lentisphaerales bacterium
TCGGTGTAGGAGTTGCAGACGCCGATGAAGGGCTTGGAGAAGTCCTCGCGCTTGACGCCCGTGGCCATGAGCAGACTGCGGTGGGGGGCGCGCTGGAATCCGCTTTTGATGGTGTCGCTGATCATTGTCCGTTCCTTGTTATTTCACCGTGGCGCCGGGAAGAGCGCCGGCATCGGGGGAAACCACGAAGAGTCCGCCGTCGGGATTGCCGGCGGCGAGCACCATGCCCTCGGAAACGCCGAAGCGCATCTTGCGCGGGGCGAGGTTGGCGACCATGACGACCTGGCGGCCAACGAGGGTTGCCGGGTCGTAGGCCTTGCGGATGCCCGCGAAGACCTGGCGCGGGCGCGCCTCGCCGATGTCGAGCTGTAGCCGAAGCAGTTTCTCGGCGCCCTCCACATACTCCGCCGCGACGACGCGCGCGACGCGCAGATCGATCTTGCCGAAGGTGTCGATGTCGATCCCGGGCTTGACGGGTTCGGCGGGCGCGGCAGCGGGTGCGGCGGCGGGCGCGGCGGCGGGCGCTGCCGGCCGGCTGGCCTCGACCATCGCGGCGACCTGCTTCGGATCGACGCGCGTGGCGAGGTAGTTGTACGGGTTGAGCGTCCGGTTCTCGAAGGGCCTGGCAGTGTCGGACCAGGTGTAGGGCGCCTCGCCGAAGAGCTGTTCGACCTGGGCGGTGTAGCTCGGCATGATCGGTTTGAGGTAGATGGCCAGCACGCGGAAGCTGTTCAGGAGGCTGGTCAGCACGCGCCGCGCGGCCTCGGGAGCCTGTTTGACCAGCGCCCAGGGCGCCTGGGCGTCGAAGTAGCGGTTCGCATCCTCGGCCAGTTCGCGGACGGCGACCATCACCTGGGAGAAGTCGCGCCGCTCGTAGTGGCCGGCGATCGTCTCGCTCCGCGCGCAGGCGGCCTCGTAGAGCGCGCGGCCCGCGTCGTCCATCGTGCCGGCCCGGCCCTCGAGGTTCTTGTGGAGCATCTGGGCGCCGCGCGAGGCGAGGTTGGTGATCTTGCCGACAAGGTCGGAGTTGACGCGGCCGGCGAAGTCATCGAGGTTTAGGTCGATGTCGTCGGTCGTGCCGTTCAGCTTGCAGGCGTAGTAGAAGCGGAGGTAGAGCGGCGGCAGGTGGTCAAGGTAGGTGCGGGCGCTGATGAAGGTGCCCTTCGACTTGCTCATCTTCTCGCCGT
>CAYRPP010000494.1:0-1184 GCA_964426115.1 uncultured Lentisphaerales bacterium
AGGATGAGCGAGCCGCCGATCACGGTCTTGCGGTTGAAGGCCACCGACGCATTGTCCGTCAGCACAACCGCCTCCGCGACCGCGACGGGCGCGTTGGCGGTGAAGATGGCGCCGTGGCCGAACTCCATCGCGCGGACCGACACGGCGGCCGAAGCCGTCACGGAGGCGTCGGCGATGAAGACGGCGTCGCCGCTGCCGGGCACGGCGTTACTGGACCAGTTGGAGGCCAGGGCGAAATCGCCGCTGGCACCGCCGACCCATGTGACGCGCGGGTCGGTGTTGAATGTCCAGCCGGAGTTGTTGCCGCCGTCCGTCGAGTCCGCCGCGAAGAGCGCGGAGGCCGTGGCGGCGCTGTCGCTGACGATCACGCCGGAGATGTCGGCACGGCCCGCGGCCGCGATGTTCCACCGCGATCCGGGTGAGGCGGACGCCAGCGTGATGCAGGGCGTCGCCGCCGTGCCGTCGAGCAGCAGGCTGCCGGAGACCGTGGCGGTCGCGCCGGCGGCGAAGACCAGTAGCGTGTCCGAAGCCGACGAGCAGGAAAGATCTACCGCGGAGAAGCTGCCCGCGATGGAGATTCCGGATGTGCCTGGGGAACATGTGACATTGTCGAAAGCGAGTCCGCCGGGTGTGAAGACCTGCGCGACTGCGCCGGCGCCGCCCGCGAGGACGAGGGTCGAGGTTCCAATGGTGTCGATGGCGCCGCCGGCGAACGAGCAGTCGCCGTGGACCGTGACGGTCTCGCCGGATCTGGCCGTCAGCGTCCCTGCGACGGTCAATGCGCCGTTGACGGTGGCCGCATGGCCGCCGAGTTCGAGAGACGCGCCCCCCGCCAAGGTCAGCTCGGCACAGACGAGGTCGAAGGCGAGGGCCGGCATGACCGGCGCCGCGCCAGGAACAAGTATCCTGTCGGTCGCGACAGGTGCGCGCGAGGGCGTCCAGTTGCCGGGCGTGGCGAAATCGGAGGTGCCGGCAGCGCCGGTCCAGGTGATTAGCTCGCCGGGGGCGACGGCCGTGGACGACCAGTTGACGCAGTTGTCGAGATCCGTGTTCGAGGCGACGACGGCGGCGCCGGCGGAGGCGTCGGAATCGGAGACATCGGCGTTGTTGACCACGACCGACGCGGTGGCATCGACATCGAGATTCCACCGGACTCCGTTGGTCTGCGAGCTGAGAACGACCGG
>CAYRPP010000495.1:0-1175 GCA_964426115.1 uncultured Lentisphaerales bacterium
GGCCGCCAGCTCACCTGCGTCTTTGTCGACCACGGCTGCATGCGCCAGGACGAGCCGCGCCAGGTGGTCGAGATTTTCCAGGGGCAGTTCGGCATCAACCTCGTCGCGATCGACGCCGAGGCGCGCTTCCTGGCGCGGCTGGCCGGCGTGACGGATCCCGAGGCCAAGCGCAAGATCATCGGCGAGGAGTTCATCCGCGTCTTCGAGGAGCAGGCGCGCCAGCTCGGCGAGTTGGACTATTTCGTGCAGGGCACGATCTATCCCGACATCATCGAGAGCGGCTGGGAGGGCGGCAAACCCGTCAAGGCGCACCACAATGTCGGCGGATTGCCCGAACGCATCGCCTTCAAGGGCATCATCGAGCCGGTCAAGTATCTCTTCAAGGACGAGGTGCGCCAGGTTGGCGAGTGCCTGGGCATCCCCGAAGTGGTCACCCGCCGCCAGCCCTTCCCGGGACCGGGACTCGGCGTGCGCTGCCTGGGAGAGCTCACCAAGGAGAAGCTCGATATCCTGCGCCAGGCCGACGCCTTCTTCCGTCAGGCGATGGCCGACGCGGGCTTCGCGGAGCAGGCGAGCCAGTTCTTCGCCTTACTGACCAACATGCGCAGCGTCGGCGTGGCCGACGACGCGCGCACCTATGGCTATGTCGTCGCCCTGCGCGCCATTCAGACGCCCGACTTCATGACCGCCAGGGTGGCGCCGCTGCCGATCGATTTCCTGGTGCGGGTGGCCGGGGAGATCGCCACACGCGTCAAGGGCGTCAACCGCGTGGTCTACGACATCACCAGCAAGCCGCCCGCCACAATCGAGTGGGAATAGGCCGATGCCCGAGTTGCCCGAGGTCGAGACCGTCGTCCGCGGCCTGCGCGCGGAGGGGCTTGAGGGCGCGCGCATCGTGGACGTCGAGGTGCGCTGCCCGCAGATCGCCGGCGGCGCCCCCGGGGCGCTGCGTAGCGCGGTGACAGGACGCCGCGTGGACCGGGTGGCACGGCGCGGAAAGTACATCGTCATCGTACTCGACAACGCGCAACGTGTGCTGATCCACCTGCGCATGACCGGCAAGCTGCGCTTCGGCGATGCCCGCACGCCGCTCGGGCCGCATGACCACGTCAGCTTCGCTCTGGACGACGGCCGCCGCCTGATCTACAACGACACGCGCCGCTTCGGGCGCATCC
>CAYRPP010000496.1:0-1170 GCA_964426115.1 uncultured Lentisphaerales bacterium
CCGGCCGCCATGGCCTCGATGGCATAGAAGCCAAAGGCCTCGGGCTTCGCGCCGCCAGGCACCGACAGCAGTGTGAGTTCCGACAGGAACCCGGCGCGGTCCCCGGCGAAGCGGCTGGCAGAAATTTCCGCCAGGGCGTCCGCGCCGGCCTCCGCCAGCCGCCGCGCCTGTCGCCGCAGGAACCCCCGTTCCGACGGCGGGCCCCCCGTCGCGGCGAGGCGCACGTCGTCAAAGCGCGGATCGCGGCGCAGCAGCAGAAAGGCCTCGACGAACCGGTCAAAACCCTCGGCGGGCGCGAGACGCGACAGGAATCCGACCTTCCGGGGGCGGCGGCGCACGTCGGCCAGGCGGTAGGCGCCGGGATCGATGCCGGGATAGACCACCGCGATCCTATCCCGCGGCAGTCCGAGCGTCAGCGACATTTCGCCGGCATAGTAGTTGCTGGCGGCGACGAAACCGTCGATGGCGCGGGATTCGGCGGCGAGCACCTTGACGACGGCCTGGCGCAGATCGGGCGCCATGGCGTCGAACCAGACATGCTCGTCCTGCAGCCAGCAGAGCACCGGGCAGTCCAGGGCCGCCTTGAGCGCCGCCGCCAGGCCGGCCAGGAGGGCATTGGAGAGGATGACCGCTCCAGGCCGCTCGTCCGGCGGCAGCCCGCGCAGCCATGCGCAGACGCGATCGAGCTCGTCCGCCTGCCGGCCCTCGCTGCCGCGCAGCATGGACAACGTCAGATCCTCCAGGCCGCGGGCCGAGGTGGTTCCGGCGAAGCGCGCGGCGAGCCGCAGCACGGGCCACCGGTCGAGCGGGGCGAACCAGGCGCGCGGCAGGCGCCGCAGCGCGGCGCAGCGGTGGCGCAGGTAGAGGGAGACCGCCCCGTAGAAGACCGGCACGTCCTTCGGGCGCGGCATGTCTGCCGTGGCCGGCAGATAGAGCGGAAGAACGGTGACGCGGTGTCCGGCGCGCTGCAGGGCCTCGGCCAGCGCGGCGTCGCGCAGGCAGTTCTGGCAGTAGAACGTTCCACCCGATCCCGGCAGGATGTAGAGCACGTTCATGTTGTCCTCCCCGTGGCCGGGAAGCGGTAGCGAGTCTCGAAGCGGAAAGCATCCTCAATGTGGCGGACGACAGGCTCGCCCGCGCCCGGCTCGCCGACGACCTCGACCACGTCGA
>CAYRPP010000497.1:0-1166 GCA_964426115.1 uncultured Lentisphaerales bacterium
GAGAAAACAGTAACGATATTGCAAATTCTAAGAGTTATTTCGATTTAAAATTCTTTGATGTACTTGATTTTCTTGCAGAGGATGATAACGAACTCAGGTTTCAGAGGGATGATGAAGACTATTTACATCCTGTGTTTGCCGCACTGAGTCTGGGAACGGAAGAAGAAGGAAGTTCTGACCTTATAGTCTCAGGAGTTACTCTACCTGTACTTTATGCAGGGCAGGAAAACATCATAAAGGCAAATATCAAAAACATAGGCCGGGATTCTGCATATGGCTTTCAGGCTGCACTTTACGCTGACAACGAAATAGTCTCAACCGCTTCTGTGTCTTCACTTTCAAGCGGGAAAAGTAAAACCATTGATTTCAACTGGAAACCCGGACGCAGTGGGGAACATGTTCTGAAGGTATCTGTTGACTACACTAACAGGAAAAAAGAACTCTGTGAAATAAACAACTGGAATATTCCTTTTCTTGCCAATATTATTGATTTGACTCCTCCTGAGATTGAAATTGACTCTCCTCTTGACGGCAGTTCAGTAAGCTCAGGATACCTGAAGGTCAGTGGAACAGTTGAGGATACCAGCCGGAGTATTACAGTAGATGTTAACGGCCAGAAAGCTTTGCTTGCAGACAAAAGATGGAGTGCAGACATACCTGTTGCCCCCGGACCCAATAAAATAGTTGTTTCTGCAGTAGACGGAACAAACAACACCGGAAAAGAGTTCATTCTTGTTACAGGAATTTCTTCCGGATCTGGTAACAATGAATCCTTTGTGTCCGGTGGTGAAAGAGAGCATGTTAACCGGAAAGTTAACGCGGAACCGGTTAGCAGTACAATCCCGGTTTACCGGGGTGATATACATAAAAAGGATGCCGTGTTTCCGGGGTTTTATGGAGAACTCGGACTAATTTTTGCGGCTTTGTTCCTGAGAGATAAAAAAAGGGGAAAACAGGTATGAGCAGAATCATGAGCAGAAAATGTTTTTTTCTCGCCTTTACAGCTTTTTTCCTCACATTGTATCTGGTAATGTGCCTTACCCCTGCCTCGGCGAATGAAGACGACTGGGATAGCCTGATAGTTACCCTCAGTCCTGAAAACTCCATTGTCTCAAAAGACGTATACATTCTGGAAGCATTAAAATTCGACGGGTACGGGATGGTTC
>CAYRPP010000498.1:0-1147 GCA_964426115.1 uncultured Lentisphaerales bacterium
GCCCGTGGTTCCAGTGGATCACGTCGTAGTCGTCATCGGGAACCCAGCCGTGGAGCTGGAACAGCGTGTAGGCCGCGAACCGGCAGTTTTCCGCCGGACCATGGACGATCGCCCGGTCGCCCAGAATCGCCCGCACCCGTTCCTGGTAGTTCATCCGGATCGAATCTCCGATCAGCATCACCTTCATCATCGTCACATGCTCCTAATTTAACCCGACGTCCAGCGCCATGCCGACGAGCAGGAGGCGTCGAACGGTCTTGGTGTTGCACATCTTGTGGCCGCCTTCTACATCCACTGCACGATCTCCTCGACGGATTTCCGGCTGCGGGTAGCGCCGGCATTTGGCACGGGATCCGCGGGATAGCCAACGGTGATCACGGCGGCGGGTTTGATCGTCTTCGGCCAGCCGACGATCCGGACGAGGGCACGCGGCCTGATCCAGCCGATCCAGCAGGTGCCCAACCCCAGTTCGGTTGCGGCCAAGACAAGGTGCTCGCCCGCGATTCCCAGATCCAGCCAGGGATAGTCGACTCCCGAGAGCGAAGCACCCAGACGATGGGTAACCAACGACCGCTGCATGCCCAGCACGATCAGCACCGGAGCTTCTTTCGCCCACGGCATCGGGATGCCAGGCAGGAAGCCTTCTTTCACAATGCGTCCACGCAACTCGGCATCCAGCACGACCGCCAGTCGCCAGGGCTGGCGGTTGCAGGCCGACGGCGCCAGCCTGACGGCTTCGACCAGACAGTCCAGTTGTTCCCTGGGCACCGGATCAGGCCTGTAGGAACGACAGCTCGATCGCCGTGCTATGATGTCCAGGATGGTCATAAGCTTCCCGCCCTTCGCAGGTAGGCCTGGGTGAAGGGACAGGCCGCAATGCACATGCCGCAGATGCCGGAGCGACCCAGCCGGGCCATGCTGACTTGCTGCATGCCCGCCATGCAGGCTTTCGGATCCCAGAATGCCTCCCGGGGCATCCCCTGCCGCCAGTTCCGCCCCGTGCAGGCCTTCCCCGGGCAGATCCCGACGCACGCCGCGCAGTCGCCGCACCGGGACTCGGTCACCGGCATCCCGGTCTTGAGTGGCGCATCGGTGAGCACGCTGGCCCATCGGACGGCCGGGCCGAAGTCGGGCGTGACGAGCAGGG
>CAYRPP010000499.1:0-1143 GCA_964426115.1 uncultured Lentisphaerales bacterium
GCCATCGAGGACGACAACCCCGAGCTCGCGGCCTGCCGGGCGCTCGGCATCCCCGTCGTGCATCGCGCCGCGGAACTGGCCCGGCTGGTCGCCGGCCGCCCAGAAGGTGCTGGCCGCGGCGATCGAATCGATCCGCACCGGGCAGAACGTCAACGTCCGGGACTTCTGCGACCGCAATGGCTACCGTTCATGATGACCACCGTAATCGGCCGCGGCCACTCCGGCACGCGCGCCATCCCGAAATCCTGTGTCCCGAGTTCCTCGGCGAGGCCCTCCTGGAGCACGGCTACGCCTAGCGGGCGGTGTTCAGGGTTCGGGGTTCAGGAGACAGGGGCCAGGCATCGACGGCAATCGATTGCAGTCGACTGCCGTCGATTGCCATCGACGGCCGTCGAATACCGCGCCCCGCCGTTCGCACACGCCGTTCGCACAATATTTACATCTGCAAGCCGTTGTGCTACTATAAGGTGTTTTAGGGCAGCAGAGACTGTCCGCGGGCTTGGCGGGCCCGGTTTCCAGGAGCTTGCACATGCCTAAATTCAACTACATTGCAATGGACGGCTCGGGCAAAGAGACGAAGGGCAGCGTCGAGGCCTCGACGCAGGCCCAGGCCATCGCCCAGATCCGCAGCCAGGGACTTTTCCCGACCGCCATCGGCGTCGCGGGCGGAGGGGGCGGTGCAGCCGCCAAGGGCGCCGCCAAGGGAGGCGCCGCGCGGGCCGCCAAGGCGCCCGGCGCGGGGCTCAGCATGGAGATCAAGCTGCCGGCCTTCCTGCAGCCCAAGGTCAAGAACAAGGAGCTGACGCTCTTCACGCGCCAGCTCGCGACGCTGGTGGACGCCGGCCTGCCGCTGCTCCGCGGCCTGCGTGTGCTGCACCGCCAGACGCGCAACACCACTCTCAAGAACGCCCTGCAGGCGATGGGCGAGTCGGTCGAGAGCGGCAGCACCTTCTCCGAGGCCCTGGCCCTCCATCCGCGCATCTTCGACAACCTCTTCGTCAACATGGTGCGCGCGGGCGAGGCCGGCGGCGTGCTGGAGCTGGTACTGACGCGCCTCTCGGAGTTCATGGAGAAGAGCCAGAAGATCAAGAACAAGGTCAAGAGCGCCATGACCTACCCGATCGTGGTGCTGGTCGCCGCCGT
>CAYRPP010000500.1:0-1141 GCA_964426115.1 uncultured Lentisphaerales bacterium
AGGCGCTGCTGGTGGACACCAACACCCCGCCCGCGCTGCGCACGCGCGCCACGCTCAACCGCCTCGTCATCGAGTCCCGCGACCGTGCCGCCGAGGCACTAAAAAAAGTGACAGGCGCGCTCAATGCCGAGCCCCTGACGAAGACGGGGCAAGTCGCGCGGGCCGAGGCGCTGCTCGCGTGCGCCCAGACCGCCATGAGCATGCGCGACTTCGAGACGGCCCGCCTGCTGCATGCCGAACGCGAAAAGATGCTCGTGCCCGGCACGCGCCCCTCGCTCGCCTGCCCCTTCGTCGCCAACGCCCCCAAAAGCGTGGCCGAGTTCCGTGATTCGGCCCATTTCCGGAACGCCGCCAACCGCGCGCGTCTCGATCGCAAGTACGGCGACAACCTGCAGTTCCTGCTCGACACCGACGCCAACCTCACCGGACGACAGGTCACGGGCGGCGACGGCAGCCTCAAGCCGACCGAGTTCACCGCGCTCTGCGACGAGGAGGGCGTGGCCATCTACCTCTTCGCCCCGACGGAGAAGGCCCGCGCCATCGAGGCCGGCTTCGAGGGCCTCGGCGGCTACGAGATCTATCTCGCGGCGGGGGCCGAGGAGCCCTATGACTGCTTCCTCGTCGACTTCCCGCCGAATGGCCAGTCCTCGGTCTTCAACACCCAGTACGACAACGCGGGCTATCGTCAGCTCGGCTTGGAGAAGAACAACATCGCCATCACCCACCGCTTCTACGACGACGGCGTCGCCACCCTGATCCGGGTCTCCTGGACGGCCTATTTCAACCGCCTGCCCGAGGACGGCAGCGTGTGGGACTTCGAGGTCTGCCACTGGGACAAGGGCGGGCGCACCTGGGGCGGCAGCAAGTCGGTGCACAACCGCTCCAGCTTCGGCGCCCTCGTGTTCGCAAACCTGACGCCCGCCAACCGCCTGGCCATCCAGCGGCGCCTGCTGCCCGCCGCCGCCCGTGTCTACCGCCAGGCGCTCAGCTCGCGTAACGGCTACCTGGAGATCTGGCAGGATCCCGAGCTCGGCGACCAGACCTTCTTCCAGGAAGTGATCGAGCCGCTGCAGACGCGCCTGGGCAGCTACCTGCCCAAGGTGAAGGCCGGGATGAGCGACGCCGAGGTGGCGGAAGTCTT
>CAYRPP010000501.1:0-1134 GCA_964426115.1 uncultured Lentisphaerales bacterium
CCCTACGACCCCGACCGCAAGAAGGGCGTGCGCATCTCGCGTGTCCGCGAGGGCGGCAAGACCGTGCGCAAGGCCAAGGGGACCGGGCGCGTCCTGGATTGAGAAGAGGAAGCATATGGCCAGGCTGAAGGACAAGTATCGCACCGAACTGGTGCCCGCGCTGCGCAAAAAGCTCGGCATCGAAAACCCGATGCTCGTGCCGCGGCTCGAAAAGATCGTCGTCAACATGGGTTTCGGCATCGTCGAGAAGGATGTCCAGAAGAAGCTCGTCGGCGAGTTGGCGGCTATCACCGGGCAGCAGCCGCTGCTCTGCAAGGCGCGCAAGAGCGTGTCGAACTTCAAGCTGCGCGAAGGCATGGTGATCGGCGCCAAAGTCACGCTGCGCGGCGACCGCATGTACGAGTTCATGGATCGCCTGGTGAGCGTCGCGCTGCCGCGCATCCGTGACTTCCGCGGCCTCTCGCCGCGCGGTTTCGACGGCCGCGGCAACTACACCTTCGGGCTCAGGGAGCAGACGATCTTCCCGGAGATCGACTCGACGGGCGTCCCGGTGGAGCAGGGGATGGACATCACCATCTGCACCACCTCCGCGGACAACAAGCCGGCCCGCGAGCTGTTGTCGATGCTCGGCGTGCCATTCTCTGGCGCCAACCCGAAGTAAGGAGTCTCCTGTGGCCAAGACGTGTCTAATGGTTAAGGCGAAGCGCGCCCCCAAGTTCGGCGTGCGCCGCTACACGCGCTGCGCGCGCTGCGGGCGTCCGCGCTCCGTCATCCGCAAGTTCCAGCTCTGCCGACTCTGCTTCCGCGAGCTGGCCCTGACCGGGCAGATTCCCGGCGTCACCAAGGCAAGCTGGTAGGTCCCGAAGATGAGCTGGTCAGATCCCATCGCCGACATGTTGACGCGCATCCGCAACGCGCAGAAGGCCCGCCTGCCGGAAGTGACGATGCCGGCCTCGCGCCTCAAGGGCGAGATCGCCCGCATCCTGCAGGCCGAGGGTTACGTCGGCGCCGTCACGGCCGGCGACCCGCTGCGGCGCGAGCTGCGCCTGGCGCTGAAGTACACCGCCGAGGGCGAGCCTGTCATCCGCGGCCTGCGGCGCGACAGCCGCCCCGGCCTGCGCCGCTACTGCGGGC
>CAYRPP010000502.1:0-1129 GCA_964426115.1 uncultured Lentisphaerales bacterium
AGGTCTCGAAGAGCTGGCCCAGGTTCATGCGCGAGGGCACGCCGAGCGGGTTGAGCACGATGTCGACCGGGGTGCCGTCGGGCAGGAAGGGCATGTCGCAGACCGGCACGATCTGCGCGACGACGCCCTTGTTGCCGTGGCGCCCGGCGAGCTTGTCGCCCACCGAGAGGTTCTTCTTGCTGGCGATGTAGACGCGGACCTGCTTGACGACCCCGGTCTCCTCGGCATTGCCGAAGGTCTCGAGCCCGAAGGCGTCGGCCTGCGCGTCCAGCGCGTCGAATTTCGGGCGGTACTCGCCGATGATCTCCTCGATCTTCTGCTGGACGGGGCTCTGCTCGATCTGGATGTGGCTGTGGGCGCGCGCGAGGCGCGCGAGCAGCGTCTTCGTGATCTTGCGGTTGGCCGGGATGATCGGCTCGCCCGTCTCGACGTCGATGACGTCGAGGGGGATCTTCTCGCCCAGCAGGATGTTGCTCAGGGCCGTCGTCAACTGGTCCTCGAGCGCGGCGCGCTGCTTCTTGCGGTCGGCCTCGATGTCGCGCACGTCGAGTTCCTCGGCATGCGGCTTGATCTCGCCCGCGTTCTCGTCGGGCTCGTCGATCTCCAGGGTGCGCGGCGCGTCGTCCTCGACATGGTCGACCGGCTCGTCGTCGGCCAGGCGCTGCAGCGGCACCGCGCCGGCGGAGGTGGAGCGGCGGGCATCCTGCTGCGCCGTGACCTTGACGTCCATGACGATTCCGTAGACGCCGCTGGGCACGGTGAGCGACGTGTCGCGGACGTCGGCGGCCTTCTCGCCGAAGATGGCGCGCAGCAGGCGCTCCTCGGGGGCCAGCTCGGTCTCGCTCTTGGGCGTGATCTTGCCGACGAGGATGTCGCCGGGGCGCACCTCGGCGCCGATGCGGATGACGCCGTCCTGGCCCAGGTTGCGGAGGGCGTCCTCGCCGACGTTCGGGATGTCGCGCGTGATCTCCTCGGGACCGAGCTTCGTGTCGCGCGCCCCGACCTCGAACTCCTGGATGTGGACCGAGGTGAAGACGTCGTCGCGCACGACGCGGTCGCTGACCAGGATGGCGTCCTCGAAGTTGTAGCCGCTCCAGGGCATGAAGGCCACGAGCAGGTTCTTGCCGAG
>CAYRPP010000503.1:0-1128 GCA_964426115.1 uncultured Lentisphaerales bacterium
ACCGCCTCGCGGAGGGCCCGCGCCGAGGCGTCGATATCCTTCTCCAGCGCGCGGGAAAGACTGGCTACGGCCGACTGCTTAACAGTGCGCGCGATGGCGGCGATGGCGTCGGCATCGCCCGGCGAGGCGATGGCGAAACCCGCCTCGATGACATCCACGCCCAGCGTTTCGAGCTGCAGCGCCATGCGAACCTTCTCCTCCAGGTTCATGCTATACCCGGGCGCCTGCTCGCCGTCGCGCAGGGTGGTGTCGAAGAAACGTATCTGCACGCCTTCCTGCATACCGTCTTCCATTCGCCTTCTCCTTTACCGTTCAAACCTGGAAACAAAAAAACCCCGATGGATGGATTCCACGGGGCATAGCATGCAACCTTTCGTCTACATCCGTGGAATCAGGTACACAGGAGTTCCGGCCCCGCTAGAAGCAGGCCCAGGCTGAACAACGGAAGCAGCGAAACGACCGTGCGGTGGCAGACTCCGACACGGGGACAGGCCATATGGCCTGTCCTTCCGCGGCAAACACCTGTCACAATACGGTTCATGCCTTGATCTCGCGGGATCCCCGCAAGACGCGACAAGTAAAGCAAACCGCACCTGCCCTGTCAAGCGCCTTGTCAGCCGATTGACATTCCATCAGGCAATTGGCACTATTGGTCACCAAGGCAAAGAGAATCATCGTCATGAAGCATTTTTGAACATGACGTAGCTGGGAGCACTTTATGGCAGATAGGGTAATGACGGACAGGTTGCGCGCCGAGGCGCTGGGAATGGGCATGGATCTCGTGGGCTTCGGACCGGTGGAGCGATGGAAGCACGCCCCCTTCCTGCTGAGCCCGCAGGCGATCCTCCCCGGATCGCGAACCGTGATCGTCTGCGGCATCCACATCACCGACACCTGGACCGAGATGGGCGGCGAGCCCGAGCCGCAGGACCGCAGCGCCGGCGGCTGGCAGGACCAGAACTCGCTGTTGGACCGCGTGGCCTACCGCCTCGTGCGGCTGCTGGACGCTTACGGCTACGAGGGCGTCGCCATCGCCTCGTCCAACATCTGGCGCTACCGCAAGTTCGAAGGCATCCCCAGCCTCTTCGCGCCCGACCTCTCGCATATCCTGGCCTCGGCCGCCGCGGG
>CAYRPP010000504.1:0-1117 GCA_964426115.1 uncultured Lentisphaerales bacterium
GGCTGGGCGACCGGCTCGGCGGGCACCTGGTCAGCGGCCACGTCGACGAGACGGGCCGGGTGGCGGACATCACCCGGCACGGGCGCGACATCGGCCTCACCGTGGCCTGCAGCCGGGCGCTGGCCCGCATGACCGTCATGAAGGGATCCATCGCGATCGACGGCGTCAGCCTGACGGTCACGGCACTCGGGCGCGAATCGGTCGCGGTTGAGATCATCCCGCACACCTGGGAGGTGACCAGCCTGGGCGAACGCCAGCCGGGCGATCCCGTCAATCTCGAGGCCGACTTTATCGGCAAACACGTCGCACGGCTGCTGGAGGGCGACCGCCCCGAAGGCGTGCGGGAGAGCCGCGTGAACGAGGATCTGCTGCGCCAGAGCGGTTTTCTGGCGTAGACTAATGCGTAAAGGAGAAAGATGAAGGCAACGTCAACGACTCTGCTGATCGCCGCGCTGTTGATCGGTTTTGCCGTCGGCGCGGTGGTCGGCCGCAGTCTGCTGGCGCCGCGGCCGCCGCGGCCGGCCCCGGTACCCGCGCCGGTTGTCGTCGCGGTGGAGCAACCGCCCGCCGGTGAGGCAGCCGGCGATGCCCTGCGCCGCCAGATAGCCGATCTCGAACGCAGCCTGTCTTACCGAATGGAGCAGATCAGCGAACTTCAGCATGCCGTGGCCCGGCGCGACGAGCAAATCGCACGTCAGGCGACCTCGGCGGTGCCTGTGTCCGTGCAGGTGGGCGGTAGCGAGACCAACCGCGCCGGACGCCGCCGGGAAGTTTTCGAGCCTCCCTTTGACCGCCCGCGGACCGATGATCCCGAGGCGGCGGCGGAGCGGCAGCGGCGCCGCGAAGAGTTCCAGCAGCGGCTCACCAAGTTGCACGACGACCGGCGCGCCTTCCTCGGCGCGGTCGACACCGCGCGCATGACCGCGGAGCAACAAGAGAACCATGCCCGCCTGATCGAGGCCCTCGAAAAGGCCAACGCCTTCCGCGAACGCCTGATGTCGGGCGATCGGGCCTCTATGTCCGAGGAGGATCGCAACGCGGCCTTTGGCGCCATGCGCGAGATCGGCGAGCTCTACCAGCAGGAGCGCCGCTACCTGCTCGAGGAGACCGGACGAGC
>CAYRPP010000505.1:0-1114 GCA_964426115.1 uncultured Lentisphaerales bacterium
GCCCGGTTGGCGGCCCGGCGCGCCGGCGCCATCGTCGCCATCTCCCCGGTGGTGGAGGCCCGCCTGCGGGAACTGCTGCCGCCCGGCCAGCACGCGAAGATCGGGCTGATCCCGAACGGCATTTCTCTTCCCGACGCCGCGACACTGCCGGACCGGGCGGAGGCGCGCCGGCGCCTGGGCCTGCCGCCGACGGCGCCGCTCGCCGGCATGCTGGCCCATTTCATTCCGTGGAAACGCCACGACCGCCTCATCGCCGCGGCCGCTGCGCTGGCCGCGCGGCACCCCGCGCTGCACGTCGTCCTCGCCGGCGGCGACCTGTGCGGCGAGCACGCCGGCTACGTCAGGCGCCTGCGCGCGCAGATCGCGGCGGCCGGCCTGGAGCGGCGGATCATCCTGCTGGGCGCCGTGGACCAGCCGCTGACCTTCCTACGCGCCCTCGACCTGCTGGTGCATCCGGCGGACGACGAGCCGTTCGGACGCGTCGTCTGCGAGGCGATGGCGGCCGGCACGCCAGTCGTGGCGATGAACCGCGGCGGACCGGCCACGATCCTGGAACATGACGTGACTGGCTGGCTGGTCGATCCCGGAACGCCCGGTGCGCTGGCCGGGGCCATGGAACGGCTGCTGACCGACGAGGTTCTGCGGAACCGGCTGGCCGCGCGCGCCGCCGCGCGCGTGCGCGAGGCCTACGACATCCGCGCGACCGCCGCGCGGCTCTCCGCCTGCTTCGCGGCGCTGGCCGCGCCGCCGCGACCGGCCTAGAAGACGCCGAAGAAAATGCTCGTGAAGGTCGAGATGGGCGACGCCTCGCGCATGTCGTCCACCATGTCGCGCCCGTCCTTCAGCAGGCCCTCGAACTCGGCGCCGATGGGCGACTTGTCGCTCATGAGCTGGCCCAGCAGACCCTCGCCCGCTTCGAGGCGGCCGGTGACCGTCTTGAGGTTGGCGATCGTGTCCGCGAGGTCGCGGTACACGGTGTCGTCCGCGGCCAGCAGCTTGCCGAGCGTCCCCTCGCCCGCCTCGAGGCGGCCGGTGACCGTCTTGAGGCTGGCGACCGTACTCGCGAGGTCGCGGTACACGGTGTCGTCCGCGGCCAGCAGCCGGCCGAGCGTCC
>CAYRPP010000506.1:0-1108 GCA_964426115.1 uncultured Lentisphaerales bacterium
CAGTGGTTGTGCTTGCTGCCCTGCTCGCACTCGGCCAGCCGACATCCGCCGCCGCTCCGCCGCGCCGTTTCGGCAGCGGTCCCCTGACGCGTTCCGTGCAGAACGAGACCGACGCCGCCATCGACCGGGCGCAGCTCTGGCTGCTGGCACAACAGGCGTCCGGGGGGAGCTGGGACGGATCGAATCTCTACCTGACGGCTGTCTGTGCGCTCGCCTTGAGCGGCGACGGCGCCCCGTCGCCCGCTGCGCACGAGGCGGCCGTGGCCCGTGCCATCGCCTGGATGCGGACCACGCCGGCGCCTGCTCCCGCCACGCCGGAGAGTGCGCGCGCCGCCGCCTGGCGCGCGCTGGCTCTCCACCACCTGGGCGGCGCGCCTCACGCGCCGACGGCCACGATTTTGGATCCGCCGCCAGCCGCCTTCTCGAATCTGCTGGTGGAACTCGTGCTGCACGAGGTGCGAACCCTGGACGGCATTCCCCCGCCGGAGCCGACGCCGGCGGAGAGCGGTCGCCCGGTCGAGGATCTGCTGCGGGCGGCGCACCGTGGACTGCCAGCCCCCCTGCTCCGCCGACCGCTCGCCGCCGTGGCGGCGGCGTGGTCCTCGCCCGATCTGCTCTTCTGGCGCGAATCGCAGGCGCAGCGTGCCTGGTGGCTGGCCCGGACCATCAACCGGCAGGCCGGCGGCGTCCTGACCCTTGCCAATGGCCAAACCCTCGACTGGCGCGGCGATCTCGCCGGGTACTGGGTGAACCACCAGCGCATCGCGCCGTGCGGCGGCGGACACTGGCTGGCTGACACCGTCTCACCGGTCGAGGAGACCGCCTTCGCCATTCTGCTCCTGCGCGAGCTTTAGCCCTTTGCAGCCCCGGCCGCCTGCTTTACAATCCTTTTACAAACCTTTTACACGCCCTTGACGACAGGACACCGCCATTCTGGTGCAATCGCCGTGTGCCCGGCCATCAGGTGCGTGCATGGTTACACAGGTCAATCAAGGAGAGCAGCATGAAACGTCGTTCAGCCTTCCCGTTTGCAACAGGCGCCGCGCTGGCCGCCGCCCTCGGCCTGCTGTGGCCGGCGCCGCTGCCGGCCCGCATCAAGCTGATCACG
>CAYRPP010000507.1:0-1100 GCA_964426115.1 uncultured Lentisphaerales bacterium
AGGTCAACCAGGGCGACATCGTCACCACGATGATCAAGTGCGCCAACGGCGAGACGATCCTGCTGACCCACGACTGCACGCTGCCGCGGCCCTACTCCCGCGGCGGCCGCATCCAGGGCACGCGCGGCATCTGGATGGAGGACAACCGCAGTCTCTACCTCGAGGGCCACTCGCCGGTGAAGGCCGGCGAATGGACCCACCGCTGGGAGTCCGACAAGGCCTACTTCGAGAAATACAAGCATCCCCTCTGGAAGGCCTACGAGGAGTTCGGCCTGCGCGGCGGCCACGGCGGCATGGACTATCTCGTGCTGCGCGCCTTCATCGAGAGCGTGCAGGAACGCCGCCAGACGCCGATCGACGTCTACGACACCGCCTCCTGGATGGTGATCACCGCGCTGAGCGAGCAGTCGGTGGCCATGGGCGGGCAGCCGGTGCCTATTCCCGACTTCACCGACGGCGCATGGATCCGCCGCGATGCGCCGGTTGCCGGCATGTACGCGCTGGACGAGGCCGCCGGGGAGCCATCGCCGGACGCAGCCGCGCCGGCGCAAACTGCGGCGGAAGCCGCGACTGCCGGCGCCCTGCCGGCGACGGCCGCACCGCGGAGGACCACGCGATGCAAGCCACGCAAGGACACGCGCTGAAGCGGCTCGCGTGGCTGGCGCTGCCGGCCCTAGCCGTGCCGTGCGCCTGCGCCTTCCTCGGCCCGGAGGGCTTTGGCCTGCCCGATCCGCACACCACGGTCGGACGGGCGCTGCTGGCCCTGCGTCTGCACCGCATCGCCACCGGATTCGTCGTGGGCGCGGCGCTCGCGGCCGCCGGCACCGTCTTCCAGGCGGTGCTGCGCAACCCGCTGGCCGATCCCTACGTGCTCGGCATCAGCGGCGGCGGCGCGCTGGGCGCTGCGACGGCCATCCTTTTCGGCTGGTACGCGATCCATCCCCTGCTGCTGCCGCTCAATGCCTTCGCCGGCGCCGCCGCCACGCTGCTGCTGGTCTACGCGCTGGCCGCGCACGAGGGCGCGCCAACGGTCTACGGGTTGATTCTCAGCGGCGTCATCGTCAGCGCCATGGCATCGAGCCTGCTGATGCTGCTGCTCT
>CAYRPP010000508.1:0-1095 GCA_964426115.1 uncultured Lentisphaerales bacterium
GCCAGGGTGGCCGGATCCTGCGGCACGAAGAAGCCCTCGGCATAGCCGGGCAGCGACTCGAGGCGCGCGCCGTGTCCCACAACCAGGCACTCCGCGCGTGCCGGATGGCGCTGCGCGCGCACGCCGGTCGCAAGCCACTGCTCCAGCAGGGCATCGGGGGTCACGCCGCGGTCCGGCAAGAGGGCCACGACGGTCTCCGCGGGGGCGTTGTCCCACACGCAGAGGGCTTCGGCGGTCTCGGCGCCGTAGCGCCCGTTCCAGCGTTCCACCAGCGCGTCGGGGTGCGACTCGCGCACCGGCAGCGGCTGGCGCGCGAGTTCGGCAAGCAGTGTCTCGCGCTCGCGCAGGATGTTGCGCAGCACGGCGTTGACGAAGCCCGACTGTCCCGAGGCGCCCTGCTTGACGGCCTCGACGGTGGCGTGGACGGCGGCGTGGTCCGCGACGTCCGGCATGAAGAGGATCTGGTGGGCTCCCAGCAGCAGGGCCGCCCGGAGTTCCGGCGCCGGCCGGCGCTTGACATAGCGCGACAGCGCCCATTCCAGGCGCCGCCAGCCGCGCACGGTGCCGAAGACCATATCCATGACGAAACCGCGATCCCGTGCCGTGTCCGGTAGAAGGCGGTCGGGAAAGTCGCGCTTCTCGAGCCAGCGGACGAGAATGCGGATGGCGAGCAGCCGCGAGGCAGTTCCAGGGTCGGTTGTCATGTCTTTGCCGGTTGCATCTGCTTGGCGAAAAGGTCGGCGTAATAGCCGCCGGCGGCCATCAGGCGGGCATGGCTGCCCTGCTCCAGGATGCGTCCGCCGGAGAGAACCGCGATGCGGTTGCAGCGCATGGCCATCGAGACGCGCTGCGAGACAATGACGGCGGTCTTGCCCTTGAGGATGCGCGCAAGCGTCTCCTGAAGGCGGCGTTCCGTGTTGGCGTCCAGCGCCGAGGTGCAGTCGTCCAGCAGCAGCACCTCGGGATCGGTGAGGAGCGCGCGCGCGATCGAGAGGCGCTGCTTCTGGCCGCCGGAGAGCGAGGTGCCCTTCTCGCCCAGGAGGGTCTCGTACTTGACGGGCAGTTCCATGATGAAGTCGTGGGCCTCGGCGGCCC
>CAYRPP010000509.1:0-1095 GCA_964426115.1 uncultured Lentisphaerales bacterium
CCGTCTCGTTCCAGGCGGCGGTGGCGGACGGGCGGCCCTACACGGCCGAGCGCCGCGTGGCGGCGCTGCTCGAAAAGGGCGGCGAGGTCGACCCGAAGCTGATCTTTCAGGCGGCGGAGGTAGCGGGCCAGATCGGCAAGATGAGCCTGCGCCGCGAGCGCCTGCTCTTCTTCCTGCGCCAGGAGAAGGGCTGGAATGCGGAGGTCGAGGCGGCCCTGCTGGCCTTGTGCCAGGACGGCGGCGACGCCGACCATTTCGTGCGCTATCTGACCTCGGCGCCGGCCACGGAGGCCAATCTGGAGCTGGGCCTGCGGCTGCTGGCCCAGATGCGGCAGGGCAAGCGCGTGCCGGATTATGTCAAGCAGCTCAACGCCCTGCTGGCCAAATATGGCGGGGCCGGCGACCGCGCGCGCATACTGCTCGACGCCTCCGACATGATCAATGAGAATGTCGCCGGCCTGCAGGCGGCGGTCTTCGATGTGCTCGGCCGCTATCCGCTCCACGACCAGCCGGTCTTCCTCAACATGATCGGCCGGCGCAACGAGTGGGGCGCGGCGCAGACCATCGACTACTGCGCGCGCAACAAGATGCTCCTTCCGGCGGCGGTTTTCGGGCGCGTGCGCGGCCTCGATGGCGTCAAGGATCTTGCCGAGCGCAATACCCTGGGCCGGCAGCTCGCGCAGCTCGAGCCGCTCTGCCTGGCCAGCAACCGCGCCGACCATCTGCGGGCGTTCATCGAGACCGTCGTCCGCAACCCGGATGTCTTCCTGGAGGGCAAGCCGCCGCGCTATGACTCCGCCAAGCTGGCGACGCTCTTCTCCACGCTGGTGGTCAACGACTGGAACCGCATCGACCAGCTCCGCGCGCTCGGCGCCGAGCTGATCAGCCGCAAGGTGCTGGCCGAGGAGCACGCCGCCAAGCTGCTGAAGACCTATCCCAACGCCTTCGAGGCGCGCACGCTCGTCTGGCCGACGCTGGCGGAGCAGGCGCGGGCGACCAAGGATTTGGGGCCGACGCGCGAGCTCTTCAAGGCCACCGGCAACCGTCCCGACATCCGCTGGATGGCGCTGGGCTACCTCTCCGAGCTGGGCGAGG
>CAYRPP010000510.1:0-1095 GCA_964426115.1 uncultured Lentisphaerales bacterium
TTTTTGTCCATGTACTATCCGCTCCATTCTGCTAAGATAATGAACGGTTCCGCCTCCCGGCGCCTGGTGTCGGAAGGCACGGACGGAAATGCCTGTTGTTGGCGCCAAGGCCTTAGGAATGAACGGTTTGCGTGGCGGTCGCCCGGCGGCTGGCGCATAACCGACGGGGACGGAGTCTGCCCGTAAACGAAAGTTGAAGCCGTGATCAGTCTGCTCCTGCGATACGGCGCCGCGGCGCATGTGGCGCTCCTGGTGGTTTACGCCTCCTGGGCGCGCGGCGGTTCGGCACCCGCCTATTTCTGGGCCATACCCTGGCTGGCGCTCGGCATTCTGGAGATACTCTTCCTGCTTCCGCCGGGGCACGAGAACGGCTCGTCGCATGCGGCGATCCGGCGCGTGTGGCACGGTATCCTGCGAGATCCCATTTTCTACGCCGGCGGCGTTCTGATCCTCTTCCTGCTGCTGCAGTGGCTCAACGGCCCGCGCGAGATGTTCCGCAATGCCGCGACCGCGACGTGGGAATACACGCCTCCCCCCTGGCCCGGGCTGCCCTTCTGCGTGGATCGGTCGGACGCGGCGCAGGTCTTGCTCTGGGCCATCGGCGCCTATGCCGTCCTGCTGGCCGTGCGGCACGGCATGCGCCTCGCCGCCAGGCGCTGGTTGCTGCGGGTGGTGGTCTTCAACGGCGCGCTCCTGGCGCTCGTCGGCTTGCTCCATCTGATGACCGGCACCACCAAGCTCTTCTGGATCCGCCCGATCGAGGTCTACTTCTTCTCAACCTTCGGCTATCCCAACCACGCCAGCGCCTACTTCACCCTGCTGACCGCGATCAACATCGGCGTCCTGCTCGAGAGCCTCGACGGCGAGGCGCAGGAGCATGCGGGCAGCAGTTGGCTGATGATCTCGCTCGTGCTGAACATCTTCGGCGTCTACTTCTCGCTCGGGCGCGCCGGCATGGTGCTGACCACGGGCATTCTCGCGGTGGCCCTGATCTACGGCTGCATCTACCTCTGGAACCGCACGTCGCTGGCCACCCGGGCCCGGCTCTGGGTGATGATCGGCGGCCTGGCCCTCGCGGGCGGCTTCTTTGCCCTG
>CAYRPP010000511.1:0-1088 GCA_964426115.1 uncultured Lentisphaerales bacterium
AGATCCGTCACGCGCGCGCCGTCGGCCCGCTGGCGGCGGACGAAGAGCGACCAGAGGGGCGCCCAGTTGCGCTCAATCGGCGCGCTGCGCCGGAAGAGGCTCAGCTCGGGTATCCGCAGCCGCGAGCCCTGGGTGTTGCGCTGCCATGAGTAGAGCGGCCAGAGGCGGTCGTAGCGGTCCGTCACGCGGGGCGGCGCCCCGGACGCGGCCGGCCGCTCGGTGCGCCGCTCGCGGAAAAAGAGCGGGGTCACCGCGAACTGCCGGACGGTTTCCCGCGGGCGCGCATCGACCGAACCCGACACGAGGGGCCACAGCGCGTACCAGTCGCGCCGCAACGCATTCGTGGTGCTGCCGTAGAGCGGCCACCAGTGGCGCTCGCGCTTGTCGCGGTCGTCGAGCTGCCGGACGAAGGGCCAGGGCGCGCGCAGGGACCGGTAGCCGTCCGCGCCGCGCACCGAGCTGATGAAGGGCGGCAGCACGGTCCAGCCCTCCTCCGGCCCGCGGCCGGGCCGGTCGAAGTGCGAGCGGCCGTAGAGCGGGAAGAGCACGTAACCGTCCCCCCGGATGGCCTCGTTCTCCATGTGGATGTCGCTCCAGAGCGGCCAGAGGACGAAGTGGCGCGTGTGGGCGTAGCGGCCGCGCATGCGCCGCTCGCCGTAGAGGGGCCAGAGGCGGAGCTGGTCGATGGTCGGTCCGTGGCGGGTGAGATAGAAGGGCCAGAGCACGGTGCGCGTGCGAGTCTCGCGGCTGAGGGCCGTGCCGTAGAGCGGGAAGAGCACGAAATGGGCCTCGCCGAGGCCGAGGAAGTCCTGGATCTCGCCATAGAGCGGAAAGAGGGCGGCGTAGGCGTCGCCCGCGCGCGTGCGGCCCTGGTAGTAGATGGGGAACAGGCGGAAGCGGTAGGCGCCGTTGGCCTCGGGCGCCTCGTCGCCCGTGCCGTATAACAGGAGGCAGCGCCAGCTTTGGCGGTCGTCGCGCCGGCTGAAGGTGCCCAGCGGCCAGAGGATGTCGGTCACACGGCGGAACGGCTCCGCGCCGGCCGTCTCGCGGCTGTAGAGGGGGCGCACGGCGAGCAGGCGGTCGCCCGA
>CAYRPP010000512.1:0-1086 GCA_964426115.1 uncultured Lentisphaerales bacterium
CCGGCCGGAAGGCAACGGTGCGCACAGCTTAGGCGAAGGCGCCCCCGACGTCAATGATGGTTGATGGTTGATGGTTGATGGTTGATGGTTGATGGTTGATGGTTGGTGGGCAGACGGCCGACCCGGAGACGGAAGCCGCGGTTCCGGAGATCCAGCGCCACCGGATTGGACACAGTCTGGAGTCCGTGACGCGCGCCAGGTGGGGCCGGACGTCCCGGACGGCCAGCCAAGAGACAGAAGCCCCGAGCAGATGCGTCATCCTGTCGCGCCGTGTCGCGCGCGGAAGCGACAAAATGTTGCGCTGGCAGCCAGCAAGCTGCCTGGAAAGCTGGGGTAACGGGGCCGGCACGGCAGATGCTTTTTTTACGCTGTCGGTGACCTTCATCATGATCACAACCCGAAAGGAGCAATCCATGCACACGTTGAATCATGCAGCGGATCCCAGGCAGTCCAAGGTTCTTCTCGTGGCCGGGCTTTCCTGGGGGCTCGCCCTCATCCCGGCAACAGGGGCCGAAAAGGCCAAGAACGAGGCCGACTACGATCTGCAGGCCGCCGCGCCGATGATCGAGCAGATGCAGCGCCATCTCGCCGCCGCCGCCGAGGCCGTCCAGCAGGGCGACGGGAAGACCACGCGCGAGGCCTTCGAGCGCGCCGACCGGGTCTTCGCGCTGACGCGCGACTTCCTGCGCGGCGCCGATGCCGCCCGGGAAGAGCCCCGCGTTCCTCAGACCGGCCGAGTTCCGGGCGGACGACTGGCGCCACACCGCGCGCCCGGCGGGAATCGCTTCTGGCCGGACGCCTTCGGCGACGATCAAACGCCGGACGACGGCTTCTTTGGCGGGGGCGATCCCTTCGCCGTTCTGCGCGAGATGCAAGAGCGCATGGGCCGTCTGCTGGACGAATCCGACTGGATGCGTTCCGTCGCGCCGGACGACAGCGGGCGCGCGCGATCGCCGCGCATGGACATGAACGAAGGCAAGGATGCCTACATCGTGCGTCTTGACATGCCCGGGCTCGAGAAGTCCGAGATTGACGTCAAGGTCGAGGGCCTGCTGCTGACGATCACCGGGCGTTCGGAGAGCGAGG
>CAYRPP010000513.1:0-1077 GCA_964426115.1 uncultured Lentisphaerales bacterium
TGATGGCGACATGTCCCAGGCGGTCGGACATCGCGCGGATTTCCTTGGCATCGTACGCGGCGTCGGCCAGGTCGTAGAGATTGACGATCCGTCCGGCGCTCATCTGCGCCAGGGGAATGGCGACCTGGCTGTCGTGCAGGCTGGCCGAGGTCAGGATCGCGCTGACGGGGATGTCGCCGTCGATCACGTCCAGATGCAGCTTGTAGCCCCGCCAGCACTCCACCTTGCTCCGGCTGTTCTTCTTGCAGCCCCAGTCGCAAACCGTGGGCAAATCGGCCAGATTCGCCCGCAAATCGCGGTCGAGCTGCCGTTGCAGCCGGGAGGGGTCCGGGGGCGGTGCGGGGGGATCGTCCTTGCGGCGGCGTCCGCGTTTGCCGCGCTCGGGCTCGGGCGGCGACTTCGGTTTGGCCTCGGCTTATTCACGGGCATGGATGGCGGTGGCGTCGCGGCTGACGTGTCCGGCGATCTTCTCGCCATAGTGGACTGTGATCGTCGCCTCGTGAATCTGTTGCGGGCAGCCGGTCGCGCGGCGGACAGCCGTTGCCGCACCAGCGGTACGCGGCCATGTGATCCTGCGGGGCGCACAGTTCGCAAACCGCGACGAACTGGCGGTGCCTCTCGTCGAGCGCTCCGATTTCGTCCTCCAGCATTGGTAAGAGACACGACTGGATGCTGTTCCACAGTTGGCCCATCGGTTTTGGGATCCGCGTGATCTGCATGCGTGAAGTCTCCTTTCGGCGTGTTCACACCCGTTCCTTCGGGCGACAACGTATTTATAACACGTTGCGCTACAATTATCTACAACTATTCTCAAAAAATCTGGGGGGTGGGGCAGCGGTTCAGAAAATGCAAATCGTCGCAGGTAGAGGAGGCTGAAGAGGCGGCAAAGACGGCGGGATAGCTGCCGGGAGCGCGCCTTCGGGGATGCGTCCGCGATTTTTTTTGTCGCGGGCGCCTTTTTTGTTGCATATTTTAATAAGTAGTAGTACAGTCTAACCATGAACACGAAGCAGAGCGTGAAAAACAGGTTCGTGACGCGCCGGGAGGCGGCCTTGCGGCAGGTCGCCGGGATCGGCC
>CAYRPP010000514.1:0-1062 GCA_964426115.1 uncultured Lentisphaerales bacterium
CCTTGTCGACATACTCGCGCAGCATCTTCTCGTCGTAGATGACCTCCATGCCGCGGCCGCCGAGGACGAACGAGGGGCGGATCATGATCGGGTAGCCGATACGCGCGGCTACCGCGCGCGCCGTGTCGATGTCGGCCGCCATGCCCGACTCCGGCATGGGGATCTCCAGCTTCTCCATCATGTGGCGGAAGAGGTCGCGGTCCTCGGCGATATCGATCGAGTCGATCGAGGTGCCGAGGATGTTGACGCCCGCCTCGGCCAATTCGCGGGCCGTGTTCAGCGGCGTCTGGCCGCCGAATTGGACGATGACCCCCAGGGGTTGCTCCTTGCGGTAGATCTGAAGCACGTCCTCCAGCGTGACCGGCTCGAAGTAGAGGCGGTCGGAGGTGTCGTAGTCCGTCGAGACCGTCTCGGGGTTGCAGTTGACCATGATCGTCTCGTAGCCCATCTCGCGCAGGGCGAAGGCGGCATGGACGCAGCAGTAGTCGAACTCGATGCCCTGCCCGATGCGGTTGGGACCGCCGCCGAGGATCATGACCTTGCGCGGGTTCGTCTTGAAGGTGTGCGGCGCGGACGAGTTGTAGGTCGAGTAGTAGTAGGTCTTGCCCTCGACGCCGCTGACGGGCACCGCGCACCAGGTCTCGATGACGCCGAGCCGCTCGCGCTGCTCGCGCACAACCTTCTCCTTGACGCAGAGCAGGCGGGCGAGGTACTTGTCGGAGAAGCCCTCGCGCTTGGCCGCGGCCAGCAGGTCGTCGGGCGGCAGCGTCCCCTTGTGGGCCAGGAGCGCTTCCTCGCGCTGCACGAGCTCGCGCATCTGCTGCACGAAGTAGGCTTTGACCGCGCAGGCTTCGAAGATCTGCGCGTCGGTGGCGCCCTTGCGCAGCGCCTCGTACATAATGAAGTGCGTCTCGCTGCTCGGCGTGCGCAGCATCGTCAGCAGCTCGTCAAGGGAGCGCTGGTTGAAGTCCCGGGCGAAGCCCAGGCCGTGGCGCCCGTTCTCGAGTCCGCGGATCGCCTTCTGCAGCGTCTCCTTGTAGGTCTTGCCGATGGCCATGACCT
>CAYRPP010000515.1:0-1060 GCA_964426115.1 uncultured Lentisphaerales bacterium
GAATACGAGCTCCATCCACTAAATTTCCACCATAATGAGCATCATGAGATGACATCCTCATTCGAATCGTTGACGTATACTTCTTGTCCATAGCAATCCTCCTAATTATCTTTATACAACATTAACCACACTTTTATTATCTCATAAATCAGACGTCAAGTCCACTTTCCGAAGTCTTCAATTCCAGCCGCACCTTCTCTATTCTTCGATCTTTTATGGCTACAATGGTCATTCGAAGGTCCTCCGATTCTACTTCGATTCCACGAGTATCATCTTCCGGAATTTCTCCTAACTGCGTCAACAAATATCCACCTAATGTCTCACAGTCTTCGGAATATAGTTGCGTTCCGATCTGCTCGTTTAAATCATCCAGGTCAACACTGCCATCCACCAAAAATATTCCTTCTCCCAGAACTTCAACTCCCTTGCCGGGAAGGTCATACTCATCTTCGATCTCTCCCACGATTTCTTCAATAATATCCTCCATGGTGACAATTCCGGAAAATCCACCATATTCGTCAATTAATATAGCCATATGATTCTTTGAACTTTTCAAATCCACCAGCAAGGAATCGATATTCTTTGTTTCGGGGACAAAGAACGGGTCTCTCAACAAGGCCTTAACATCCACACTTTCCAAATCGCAGAACAAAGCCTGTTGCATCAAGTCTTTGATATATAAAATGCCGATTATATTATCCGTATCCTCTTGATAAACGGGAATACGACTGTATCTCATTTCTACCAGCTCATCCAAATAATTGTTTAAGTCTTCATCAATATCGATGGAGAACACATCGGTTCTTGGTGTCATAATTTCGTAGGCCAACTTATCATCAAATGCAAAAATAGCATTAATCATTCTCTTGCCTTCTTCTTTTAGCTCACCAGAACTTTGGCCCACCTCCAGCATGCTCATGACCTCATCTTCACTGAATTCTTCCGGATTTGCACCTCTACGTTGCCCGGTAATGAACAGCATGAAATCCACTGATTTTGAAATGAACCAAACAAAAGGTTTCCCTAATATGGCAATCCCCAATATTGGATGCAAACACCA
>CAYRPP010000516.1:0-1058 GCA_964426115.1 uncultured Lentisphaerales bacterium
GTAAGGATGAAGTCGTCGGTGACATAGAGAGAGTCCAGGGCATCAATGATGATGCACTGGCACACTTTCATTCCGACGGATTCGACTTTCCGGATGGTGTTCCGTATCATCCATTCCGGCGCGCCCCATTTCTCTGTGTGCTTTCTGGATGCCACCGGGACGATGCCATTGGTGAATACCCCGTAGATACGGTGCGAATCCTTGACAATGTGCACTTCGCCATCCTTGCGGTATTTGCCGGGGCGGACGGTGCAGACAGCCGACCCGCCGAGGGAACGGATGAGGAAGATGATGTCCTTCGCCATCTGCGGGCTGGCGGTGCAGATTTCGACACTGCCAGGTTTTACCACATAGCCATCGCCATCGCAGAGCCCCTGAAGCAGGTTCAGACGGTCGGCAACGCTGGCATAGAGGTACTGATCGGGGATGAACTTGTTATCACTGATCTTGCCCTCCAAGTCGAGTTCGCGCAGTGCGGCGCGGAAACGGCTGGGGATATTCGGGCCGTTGACCGCCTTGGTAATCTTGACATCATCCTCATGGACAGTCCCCTTGTCTCCTTCGGGAATACTGGCGATGATTTTCTCCTGGATGTCCTTTTCCGGATTGGTGATGCAGCAGCCTGCACAGCCCTCGGCCAGATAGATTCCGAGAAGCCAGGGCTTGAGGGGCAGGGTTTCGTTTCGCTTGAATTCCACGGGGGCAACGCGTGGAACGGCATGGTTGAAGTGAGTGCCGTAGCGGATGCTGTTCCTGATTGTGCGGAGAGTGCGGACAGAGCCTGGATACTTCCTGTCCCGTTCGCCACGGGTCTGAGTGAACCACAGGTGGTCGTCGCAGCATTCGGTGGAACAGCCGTCGCGGAAAGTGACGCGGAACACCTCCTTTTCGCCCTGCGGGTAGATGCCGAGGACGTTGTGGGGCTTCCCGTCGCTTCCGATGACCTCGCTTCCGACCTGAATGTCGCCCATCGGGACAAAGCCCGCCGGGGTGAGGACCATAGCGTCCAGAGGCTGAGCTTTTCCTACGCCTTCTTGACCGTAAATCAGGAGTCTGGG
>CAYRPP010000517.1:0-1055 GCA_964426115.1 uncultured Lentisphaerales bacterium
GACCTCTTGAATGCCATTCAAGCGCTCTACCAACTGAGCTATACCCCCGGATCCGTGGTGCGGAGCTCTCTCCGCGGAAAAAGTGGGTGCAAGATAGCATCTCCCCCGCGTACTGTCAACCATCGGTTTATTTTTGTCGGTTTATTTTTTAGTTTTTTTTAGTTTTTCCCGCGTCCGTGGCCGGGTAATCGGGTTGCCACGGGGAGCCGAGGGCCTTGCGTCCGGGTTGCTTTGGGAAGTGCCAGCATTTAGGCCTTGTCGCCTTGTCGGTTGCCCTGGTGGCCCTGGTTGCCGAACCAGTACCGCTTGACAGGTCAGAGGGCTTTCACTATATTTGCCCACTGTCTGATGGACAGTAGCGCAGCGACTGCGCGTTCCGCAGGCCGCGCGGCATCCGGCGGGCGTAATTCAATGGCAGAATAGGAGCTTCCCAAGCTTCTTACGTGGGTTCGATTCCCATCGCCCGCTCCACTCAAAGGCGCTTGGCAAGGCCAGAAGCTAGCGCAGCAAAATCAGGGTGCCCCCGCCGCCGGTACACTCGTAGCATCCGAGGTCGACGACCTGGAGCAGGATGCGCCGTCCGCCGGCCAGGTCGGTCAAATCGGTAAAGCCGGCCCAGACACCGTTGTCGCCCGCGTTGAAGGCCGCCGATGCCGAGCGGATGCGGTAGTCCGCGCCCGCTTGGCTCACGAAGGGCGACGCAGACGCGACGATGTTGCCCGTGCCCGTCGCGACGGCCTTGTCCACGAGGTTGGTGTTGAAGGTTCCACCCGAGACGAGGCTGCTCCCCGAGGGGCCTTCGTAGATGATGTTGTTCACCGACGTGCCGCCGGTCTTATATAGATTGGCGCGCGCCGGATCCAAGGACGTGTTGCCGGTGACCGTGCAGTTGTACAGGTAGCCGCCGGTCTGGTCTATGCCGCCCGCGTAGGAGGTCGATGGCATCGCGTGGCCGGTTACCAGGGCGTTGTAGAGCTTGCCGTTCTGCAGGTAGACGCCCTGCTTGCCGTTGCCCTCGATGCGGCAGTTCTCGACGACGGCATTGGCGTTGTTCA
>CAYRPP010000518.1:0-1054 GCA_964426115.1 uncultured Lentisphaerales bacterium
GGTCGACGAGACCGAGTGAAGAGGCAATATTATCTTCATGCATTTTTTCATGCATTTTTCACGCTTGCATTCCGGGAAAGGGGGGGGGTAAACTGCATACATTGTCGAAGGAAATAGCTGGGGCTTTTTCCTTCAGCGGGTTGTCCGAAGTGGTCAGGAACGCGATAGGAAGGATGCGACAAAGATGAGATTGCGCAGGATTCTGCCGATTTTAGCTTCAGTGGCATTTGCCACTGCTCAGGCGGTCGATACCAATACGATTACAATAGCCTCGGCGCACAACGGGGCCGCCCCGGCCGTGGGCGACCACGCCTATACAAACGGAACGCCCCTGACGTGCGGGGTGACGAACTCGCCGGTCCTCAACGGCGCGACGCAATACGTCTGCACGGCGGCATCGGTCACCAGCAATGATTTCACGCAGATCACCCCAACGAACGTCGCGCTGACGCTCACAAACAACGCCACGCTGACCTGGCAGTGGGCAACCAACTACTGGCTGGCGGTCACCGCCGCCGGTGACGGCGGCGTGGACGTGGCCAGCGGCTGGTTTGCGGCGGGATCGAACGTGACGGTCACGGCGACCCCGGACGCGAACCGGCACTTCGCCGGCTGGAGCGGCGATACGAACGGCTGCGCGCTCGCGGGTGCCGCGATCACCGCGCCGATGGACCAGGCGCGCGCCCTCGTGGCGAACTTCGCGATCGACACCTACGCGGTCGCCTTCAACCTCGGCGACCACGGCACGCGCACCGGCGGCGGCGAGCTGACGCAGACCGTGGCGCACGGCGGCGCGGCGACGGCGCCGGAAGTGCAGCCGGAAGCCGGCTGGATCTTCGAGGGCTGGGATGTGGCCTTCGGTGACGTGACCGGTCCTCTGACGGTGCAGGCGCAGTACGCGCGGATCCTCCACACGCTGGCGGTGGCTTCGGAGCACGGCGGGGCCGACTTGGCTGCGGGCGTCTACACCAATGACTACGGAACCGCGCTGGATTTGGCGGTGACGAACTCGCCGGTCCTCAACGGCGCGACGCAATACGTCTGCACGGCGGCA
>CAYRPP010000519.1:0-1049 GCA_964426115.1 uncultured Lentisphaerales bacterium
CCATGGTGATCAACCTGGCCCGCGAGCCGCAGACGATCACGTTCCGGTGCTCGGCGGAGGAGATACCCTTTGTGCGCATGGCCATGACTGAGGTCGTCGTCGAGATCGAGCAGACGCTCAAGGAGCTGCAGCAGCCGCTCGACGCGCACCGCCTGCTGGCCCAACCCAGCGAGGATGACGTGCGCCAGGCGCGGCACACGCGCCTGCTGCGCTACATCACGGAGCGCGCCATGCTCCCCGAACTGAAGGGGACTACCAAGGCCGACGTGATCGCCGAGATGGTGCATAGCCTGGCACAGCAGGGGCTGGTGCATGACGAGGGGGAGGCCCTGGCCGCGGTGTTGCGCCGCGAGGAGGCGATGTCGACCGGACTGCGGCACGGATTCGCCTGTCCGCACGGGCGCACCACAGCCGTGGACAACCTCGTCTGCGCGGTCGGCATCAAGGCGGATGGTTTCCCGTTCGGCTCGCTGGACGGCGAGCCGACGCGCTTCGTCCTACTGGTGCTCTCGCCGGCCGGCGCCGTGGCGCCCTACATGGAGCTTATGGCGGCCATGCGGAGCGTCTTCGACGAGGAGGGCAGCCGGGCGCTGCTGGCCTGCCGCACGCCCTCGGAAATGCAGCGCGTGGTCGCCAGCCGACTGGGGTAGTCGGTTGGAAGCTGTGAAATAATCGGCGGCGCGGGTGTAACCGTGCCCTCCAGCGTTCAAAATACGCCATGCGCTTAACTCGCACTCCCCTAACCGAGTACCCGACAGGGTGATGCCGAATTGACACGCACCGCCACCTCTGCTACCTTTGACTGCAACTCAAATGGAGCTATCAATGACTGATGGAGCGGCGCGTTTTCTCATGGCGTTCATTGTCCTGGCGGCCTGCGGTGCGCCTGCAGTGCGCGGCGATGACTGGCCCGGCTGGCGCGGGCCGGCTCGCAATGGAAAGTCGGCGGAGACGGGCCTCCTCAAGGCCTGGCCGGAGGGAGGTCCCTCCCTGCTGTGGAAGGCTTCGGGGATCGGCAAGGGATTCTCATCCGTCGCCGTGGTCAAGGG
>CAYRPP010000520.1:0-1046 GCA_964426115.1 uncultured Lentisphaerales bacterium
TGGTCAGATACGCGTTGCCCGAGACGACGGCCACGCCGCCGGCCGCGGCTTCGGAGTAATTGCCGCTGACGAGGCAGTTCTGCAGGACGCCGCCGCCGGAAAACGCCACGCCCGCTCCGGGAGCCGTAGCTGTCGTAGGCTTGACAGCGCAGTTTTCAAAAAGGACGTTGTTGAGGATAAACGAGTCCCTGACAACACCTCCCGCCATGCAGACGCCTCCGCCGTAAGCGCCCTCGTCGTTGACCTGCGTGACATTTGTGTTTGAACAGATCATGCAGTTCTCTACCAGCCCGGCGCTGATATGCACACCGGCGCCGTAGGTATACATATTCGCGTACATGTAGTTATTCGAGACAATACAGTTACGCATCGTACCGCCGAGTGCGCCGATAAGGATGCCCGCCCCGTAGACTTTCTGATCGTTGAGATAGCCGTTTACCAGCGAAAAGCCGTCGATTACGGCGGCGGCGTGATTCATGTTGACGATGCGGGTTTGCGGGGCGCCGTAGGCGTGGCTTTCCGATGCGCGGCGGAGCTGTGTCGCATCGGGACCGCATTCGCCTACAAGCGTGATGGCCTTCAGGAGCGTCACTTCCGATGAAATCCTGTAGACGCCGTTCGATACGTGGATCGTTGTTCCGGAATCGGCGGCGGCGACGGCGTCATGGATATTTGTGGTCGCGTCAGCCCAGGTGTAATACGGGAAGACGCCGGTCTGGCCGGGATGCGCGTCGCCGTTGACGACGTAGACGTCCGTGGGAACGACGTAGACGGTGTAGTCGGCAGATTCGACCTCGACCCCGTCGCTGGCCTCGATCCGAATCACGTGGTAGCCGGGTACGTTGGCGGTCGTCGTCAGCGTGCTGCCTGACCCCGATGGCGCGCCGTCGACGAACCAGGAGATGGCAAGCTCCTTTGAGAGCGGATTAACCAGCGCCGCCGTGTACGTCGCGGCGGCGCCTTGGAGAACGACGCCTTCCGGCGGCAGGATCGAGCAGGAAAACGCCTTGGCCGAGGAATACTCGCTGCATCCCATGTCGATGGAG
>CAYRPP010000521.1:0-1031 GCA_964426115.1 uncultured Lentisphaerales bacterium
GTGTGCATTTCTATGTCCGCCTCAACGACCCCGATGCCGCCCGGAGCCGCGACGGCTACGCCGACGGCGCGAACCTGGAGTTCAGCATCATGCCCGGCGAGATGACCGCCTGGCACTGGAACATCGTGACGGTACGCAACCCGCGCAACCAGTACGACGTCGAATGGGACTCCCCGATTCCCGGACGCAAGCGCACCCGCGACTTCGTCGAGGTCGACTCCGTGTCCACCGACAAGGCGCACTGCTTCCACATCTTCACCCCGTGGGTGATGTTCTACGACCGCCTGCCCGCGAACGGCGACACCTGGCGCTTCGTCTGCTGCGCCGGATGGGCCGGGCAGTTCGGAGCGCTCGGCGGCGGCGCGGTGCACGAGCTCGGCCGCGGCATGCAGATCAAGTTCGAGATCGGCGGGAGCGTCGCGGACCAGATCCGCGAAGGCGTGGTCAAGCAGGCGGCGGGCGAGTACCGCAAGGTCCGCGACCAATGGGAGAACGCCGTCTTCTGGAGCGACCCGCACATGGGCGATGCGCCCTTCTACGGCGCCGTCGTCAAGCCCTACCTCGCGGAGCTCGACGCCCAGGCCAAGATCGTCACGGACGGCCAGCTTGACAAGGCCGGGGTTGACCGGATCTACCGGGATTACATACGCGACCTGGCGGATTTCCGCCTGATGCTCGACGCCAGGCGCGCGGCCTATCTCAAGGCAGCGCTCTTTGCGGAGTAGGAGTGGGGCAGGCAGGAATGCCTGCCCCACCTTCGGGCCGACTCCAGCAAGCGTACGGCGCCCTCGGAGCGCAACAGGCAGAAGATCGATGTCTATGTCGATTTCTTACAGCTTTTCACTCATTCTGCCCATCCTGTCCAACATTTGCATCCATGTCCCCCCTCCCCACGCCGATTCAGGTAGTTGGGGTGGTATTCGACTTGAAACGAACCGCCCTGCTGGCGTATAATCGTCCAATAGAAGCGTCAATTACGGGCCTATAGCTCAGTCGGTCAGAGCGGAGGACTCATAATCCTTTGGTCGCAG
>CAYRPP010000522.1:0-1013 GCA_964426115.1 uncultured Lentisphaerales bacterium
TCGGGGGCCAGCGTCAGGATGCGCAGCAGGCCGCCGCAGGCGTCGTGGAGGCGCTTGACATCATCCAGGGCCGGTGGAATGATCGCCCGCGCATCGTGCGCGCCGCGGTATCCGGCGGCCGGGTTGATGAAGGGTCCCTCGACGTGCAGGCCGGCGATCCGCCTCCGGATGGCTGGCCGCGCCTCGCGGGCAGCCACGATTTTGGCGAGGCGCCGCACCATGTCGGGCACCGGGGCGGTGACGATGGTGGCCAGGATGCCGTCCACGCCGTCGGCCGCGAGATGCTCGCACATCCGCTCGATATCGTCGTCCGTCGTGGCGTCGTTATTGAGATCGACGCCGCCGTAGCCGTTCACCTGCAAGTCGAAGAATCCGTTATCCATGGTTTACTCCCGGGTTGGTATGGATGCCGGCAAGGAGTGCCGGCGGAAAATGAAGACCAGCCCGCCGATCGAGACATAGAGCAGCGTGGCGGCGACATAGAGCACGGAGAGCGCCGCGGCCTCGGCGCGCCCGCGGCCGACGGCCAGCATGAACCAGACGTAGCCCGTGTCGCGCAGGCCGATGCCGAAGATCGAGACGGGGATCATCTCCATCAGCGTGATGAAGGGGACGAAGAAGCAGAAGGGCGTCAGCGGCACGCCAAGCCCGATGGCCTGACTCAGGCTGAAGACGGCGAGTACCGCGAGGAACTGGAAGACAAAGGCGATCAGCAGCGCCTGCAGCCAGACGGCCGGGCGCCGGGTGTAGGCGCCGATCGAGCACAGGATCTTGTCCAGCACGGACAGCGCCGGCGCCCGGAACTTTTCCGGCAGCCCGGCGGCGATCCGGCGCAGCCACGCCTGCTCGATCAGCGCCGCGAGCAGGACGGCCAGGGCACCTAGCGCGGCCGCGGGCAGCAGCAGGAAGCGGTCCTGCCAGTTGGGAATGGCGCCGCGTGAAACGAATGCGAATACTAGTCCGTAGAGCGCCAGGGCCAGGAACCCGGTCAGGCGGTCGGCCAGGATCGAGGC
>CAYRPP010000523.1:0-1009 GCA_964426115.1 uncultured Lentisphaerales bacterium
TTTGAGTGAGGTTGACGACCCGCTCCAGGCGGCCCGGACGTCCCTCGCCGGGCTTGAAGACGTAGAGGTTGATCTGGGATCCCTTGCCACGGTGGTCACCCGCCCCCATGACGAAGCGGTTGTCGCTGCTGCGGGTGACCGCCGCCCAGTTGGCCCAGCCCGCCTGATACGCCTCGCCCTCGGGGAAATACTGCGGCTCCATATCGGGCAGGATCTGGATGGACAGCTCGGAGGCCTTCCGGGCCACGGTGAAGTCGCCCAGAGGATAGTCGGGAAATCCCGCGGGACGTTTGAGAAAGGCCTTGGTTTCGACGGTAACGAACTCCCGCTTCAGCCGCAGGCCGGTCACATCATAAAGGGAGTTGATCTCCGCGCGCTGCTTCTCCGACGCGGTCAGGCGTGCAAAGGTGGCGGACAGGTCTGGAACACGCCCCTCGTGCCGGGGCAGGCGCTTGCAGCGTCCTTTCACAGGCCAGGCCAGGTTGTAGCACTGCTTGGCGGCAGGCTCGGCGCCGCCCGCGCCACGCAGATGCACCTGGAATGCCTGGGAAGCGTCGTGAAAGCCCTCGGTCTGCGACCAGAAGCCGCGCTTCTGACGCGGGGTGGGCAGCCCGGCGAAAGGATGGTTGGTGGAGAGGCTACCGCCGATAAGCCCGGCCTTGGTCAGCGTCAGGAACTCGTGCGCCGTCGGCAGCCGCCAATCGCCCGCCGTGGAGCGGTCCGCCAGTCCGTCCACACCGCCGGCTGCCAGCCGCGCGCAAGCCGCCACGGCCTCCTCCCAGGTGTTGGTTCCCAGCGCGTCGGCCTGCCGCAGCCAGACCAGTCCGGTCGCCAGGTCGGTCACGGTGCCGTTGCCCATGTCGCGGAAGCGCGCGTCGGCCGCGCTCGCGGCGGCTCCGGCCGCCTCCTGCAGCAACAGCGCCCCGCCGAGTACGCAAAGCAGCAACCAGGAGTGAGTGTGATGACCTCGGCGGCGAGGCACGAAATAAGCGGCCAAGGCGTGCAGAGT
>CAYRPP010000524.1:0-1008 GCA_964426115.1 uncultured Lentisphaerales bacterium
AAGAAGAACCAGGGCGTGAGGCCGGCCGCCAGCCAGAGGCCGTAGGGCACGCCCGCGCGGGTGGGGGCGGCCCGGAAGCCGACCTGGAACACGAACCAGAAGAGGAGGATGGTGGCCGTGGGGTGCGCGAAGGCCCAAAGGATACCGAAGTAGGAGCCGGCGAAGCGGGCGTGGAAATCGTTGCGCGCCAGCGCCCAGACCATGGCCGCGGTGTCGCGGAGGGTGTGGCGCGCGGCCGGGGACTCGCTGAGGTTTTTTTGATCCATGCGTTTCGCGGCCCTGCCGTCGCCGGATGACCGTATCTTTCAGCAGTAGGCGTCCGTGCCGCGCAGCGCGACGATCTCGCCGAAGTAGATGCGGTGGTAGTCGCGGGCGGGGTAGAGCTTGGCGATGCCGTCATCCAGAAAGTCGGCGGGATCCATCTCCTGCGCGTAGAGCTTGCGGCACTCGATGGAGAGCTCGGCCTCGGCAAAGACTGGCGCGGCCACGCGTTCGGCCGCCACGGGCGTAAGGCCCGACGCGGCGATCTTGTCGCCATCGCGGCCGGATTTCGATCCCAGGAGTTGGAGTGCAGGACGGCAGCGCTCGGGAAAAGCGCAGAGCGTAAAGGTGTCGTGGCGGTCGATGAAGCCGCGCGTGTGGCGGGTGGGACGCACCACGACCTGCGCGAAGGGTTTGCCCCACATCGTGCCGATGCTGCCCCATCCGACGGTCATGGCGTTGAAGTCGCGCGCCGCGAAGTCGCCGGCCGCCAGCAGCAGCCACTGCCGCGACCAGAGGTGGTGCGGCCGGAGCCGCAGGTCGGACGGATCGATCGGATGCAGCTTGCTCATGGCCATGCCTCTCTCCGGGCTGCGCTTTGGGACTGTCCGGGCGCCGACCGGCCTGCTACACTGGCGGCGATGGAACAACGCCCGCGCGCCGTTGCCGCGCGCCCGCATGGCCGACGGCGCTGGAGCGGGCGATGGGAATCGAACCCACGTGGCCAGCTTGGAAGGCTGGAGTTCT
>CAYRPP010000525.1:0-1005 GCA_964426115.1 uncultured Lentisphaerales bacterium
CCATCTGTTCCTGCGTCTTCTGCTTGACCGACTTGATGGCGCCGTTGACCACGTTGGTGATCATCGTCTCGAAACGCTCCGGCTTGCCGGCGACGACTTCCTTCAGGGCCTCGGGCGTCACCTTGATCGACATCACCGTGAAGTCGCCGCGCACAACGGCCGTGATGCCGCCGTTTGAGTGCTCGCAGGTAATCTTCTCGATCTCGGCCTGCATGCGCTTGGCCTCTTTGCGCATCTGCATCGCCTGCTTGACTTGCTCGAACATGTTGGCCATGGTTTCTGCTCCTCTGCTTGGGAAGGTCTGGGAAAGGGGTGGTGGAAACGGGTGGCGCGAGGGCGGCTCAGGAGTCGCGGGGCTCCTCGACCTTGACGATCTGGCCGTTGAAGAGGTCGAGCGCCGCCTTGACGCCCTTGTCTTCCGCCGGGTCGCGCCGCGGCGGCGCCTTGGGCGCCGGCGCGGCCGGGGCGGGCGCGGCCTGGGCGGGCGCGGCAGTTCCATCCGCGGCGGCGGTTCCGGCTGGCGCGTCGGGCACCGATGCCGTGACAGGCGTCGGTGCCGTCACCACGGCACCCTCCGTGCCCTCGACCTGCATCCCGGCCAGTTGCCGCACGAGCTGGTCAATGGTGGCGGACGTGGCCGCGCGGCAGCAGCGCACCAGCACCGTCTCCAGCAGCGTGCGCCGGGAGAGTGCCTGGCGGATGCGTTCATCTAGCTCTGCCAGATGCTCCGCCACGCGCAGCACGCGCGCCGTGTCGGCCAGTCCGGCCTGCTGTTTGAGCGCCTCGAGCTGCGCGGGCGTAACGTCGAGCGCCGTCGTGTCGCCGCCGAGCTGCTGGTAGACAAGGAGGTTGCGGAAGTGATCGAGCAGCTCCAGCACGAGGCGCCGCATATCCTTGCCGCCGCGGTCCAGCTCGTCGATGATCCGCAGTCCGCCGGCCATGTCGCCCGCCAGGATGGCGGCGGCCAGTTTCTCGAGCTGTCCGCGGGAGACGAGGCCGAAGATG
>CAYRPP010000526.1:0-1002 GCA_964426115.1 uncultured Lentisphaerales bacterium
ACTCGATCCAGCCGCTCTCCTACCTGGTGCCGTTCGGACGCTTCCAGCCCTGGAGCCTCGACGCCAAGACCGAGGAGCTTTGGGGCTACCCGACGCTGGCGGTGCTTGGCCTGTCGCTCGTGGCCCTCGCCGCCTGGCTCCGGCGCCGCCGGCTCGCCGCGCCAGAGTCCACCCGCTGGCACCGCCTGCCGCTGATGCCCCTGGCCGTGCTGCTGTTGGCCTATGCCCTCCTGACACTTGGCCTCCAGGCCGGCTGGGGCGCATCGAGTCCGGCCGTACTCGGCCTCTGGCGACTGATGCCGCCGCTCTGCGCGGCGGCCGCGCTCCTGGCCTGCCTCGCGCACGAACCGGATCCGTCCGCCCGTTTCATGATGGGCTTGGGCGCCGCGGCCGTCTTCTGCTTCTTCCTCTCGCTGGGCCCGACCATGGATCTGCGCCAACCGCCGCAGGTGCGCGTCCCCAACGACCTCTACCAGGCGCTCTACCAGTTCACACCCCTGCTGTCGGGATTCCGCGCCGCTTGCCGCTTCGGCGTCTTCGTGCAGGTCTTTCTCGTCTGCGCGGCGGCGCTCGGTCTGCACCATCTGATGGCCGCTCTCCGCCGGCGCCCGGGCGGGCGCGCCGGCGTGCGCCTGGCCGCGGCCGCGGCCCTGCTGGCGGTCGCCGCCACGGCGGCCGAAAGCTTGCCGACCGCCCGCTTCCTGCGCTTCAAGCCGGTCGATAACCTGGCCTCACAGCCCGTCGCGCGGCGCCTCGCCGCACGGACAGAACCCCATGTGCTGGCGGCCTTCCCGATGGAGTCGCGCCACATCAACGGCATGCTGATGTTCAGCCTGCTCAAGGACCGCCACCTCTCGGTCTACGGCTGGGCCGGCTATTTTCCACCCTTCTCGCAGACCGTCATGGAACACGCCCGGCGTGGCCGGGGCGACGAGGCCTGCGCGGAGCTGGCCAAGCTCTGGCCCGACTGCCTGCTCCTGATCGACCGGCGCCACCCGGTCA